>SZPB01000106.1 GCA_030263535.1 Cytophagia bacterium CHB2 | reverse complement strand
CTGGAAAGCCGCATCGGAACGCTCGGGGGCGATCCGAACCGCATATGTGCCGCCCGGTACCGTAGGCACTTCGCCCGAGTTCCAGGCGGCAGACCATTCGTAGTCCTTCGCTCCGCCGCAGTCGACCTGAAGAACGGGGACGGCGGGGCCGACCTTGAGCGACACATTCCTGTACGATATCATGAACATCTTATCGCTGGCGACCCACCCCCTCTACGCCATTTTGCACGAGGCGTGTGAGCAGATGGCCGGCGAGATCCCGACACACGTTTTTGTGCAATGCGGCGTTGGCTCATTTGCTGCGGCATTGTTGGCATATTGCGTTGAAATGTGGAGCGAACACCGGCCGATTTTTGCGGTGGTTGAACCGGCGGTTTGCGCCTGTTACTATCAGGCGATGCGCGAGTACGACGGCAGGCCGAAAACAATCAAATCTTATCCGCCGACTCTCATGGCCGGCTTGTCATGCGGTGAACCCAGCTCGCTGGCATGGCCGGTATTGCGCGATTATGCCGACGCGTTCGTGGCGTGCGAAGATCAAATCACACAGCGCGGTATGCGCATTCTGGGCAATCCGCTGGCCGGAGATGATCGTGTGATTTCAGGCGAATCCGGCGCCGTGACTTTGGGGTTGCTCGCAGGTGTGAGCGAATGCCCGGAGTATCAGAGCGTGAAAACTGCGCTGCAATTGAACTCGGCTTCGAAAGTTTTGTTAATCTCCACCGAAGGCGATACGGATCCGGTGAGCTATCGTCAGATCGTGTGGGGAGAAATTTAAGCATATTCTCTCTGCAAGTTGCTTGCGTCGTGTCAAAGCGATAAAATCAAATTCAATTCTAACTCATGAGGAGGCGGACGGTGAACAAACTCACCAGGTTGTTTGTGCTGGCGTGTTTTTTGTGTGGGAATACCGTAACCTTGTTTGCGCAAACCACACCTTTTCTTTCCGATGATGAAATTCGCATGCTGCAAAACGAGATTTCCGGCGATCGCGCCTTTGAGCATATTCGCTGGCTTTCGCATTGGCATCGCGACTCGGGCATGGAAGGTTATTTCAAGGCGGCGGATTACGTCATACAAGCCGCGAAAGAAGCGGGTTTGGAAGATGTGCGTTTTGTGGAACAAGTGCGGCAAGGCCCGAATTACACCGCGCGCACGGCGGAGTTGTGGATGATCGAACCGGTGGAATTGAAGCTGGCGGACATGGCCGATCACGCGGTTCATCTCGCCGACGGCAGCAGCGACGCGAATGTCACAGCCGAATTGATTTGGATCGGTGATGGTTCTGCGAAGGTTCTCGATAGTCTCGACGTCAAAGGCAAAATTGTACTGACCAGCGCCTCGCCTGGCGCAGTCGTTCACCGGGCCGTGTGGGAAAAAGGCGCGCTCGGTATCGTGAGTTACGCCATTGCCGAAAACAAAACGCTGATGGATTATCCCGATCAGATTGCGTGGAGCCGCATTCCCTATGAGCCGCCGGCAGGCAAAGCGGGCACGTTCGCTTTCTTAATTTCGCCGCGCAAAGGTGAAACCCTTCGCAAAATACTCGCAAGCGACGGTATGCAGGATTATTTTGCCGCCGGCAAACGCACCCGTGGCGGTAAAGTTGTGGTGAAGGCCAAAGTCGATACCGACATCACGCCCAAGCCGGGCCGCACCGGTTTTGTCGAAGGCTGGATTCGCGGCACGGCGCATCATGATCAGCAAATCATCATCACCGCACATTTGCAGGAAGAGCAAGGCTCGGCTAATGACGACGGCAGCGGTTGCGGCAATATTCTCGAGCTGGCGCGTGTGTTCAACAAATTGATCGCCGAGGGCAAAATGCCGCGCCCGTTGCGCGATATTCGCTTTTGGTGGACGGATGAAATTTACTCCGAGTATCGCTATTTCCGCGATTTCCCCGAAGAGCCGAAAAAAATGCTGGTGAATCTGCATCAAGACATGTCGGGCGCAAAGCAGTCGATGGGGAATCGCATTCAACATTTGATCTTTGCGCCGCATTCGCGCACCTCTTATCTCGATGCGCTGTTCGAGAGCATTGGCACGTTTTTGATACATACGCACAACTCGTATCTCGCCGCCGGCCGGCAGGGCGGCATGCCGCATCCCTATTCGCGTCCGATGTACTCGACGCGCGGCACGCGGGATAATTACAATGCCGCGTTCGTGCCTTATTTCGACGCCTCGGATCATCGCTGTTTCGTGGAAGGCGCGATTGGCGTGCCGGCTGTGGCGTTGATCAACTGGCACGATGATTTCATTCATTCTTCCGACGACGATCTCGACAACATCGATGCTTCACAGCTTAGGCGGAATAATTTTCTCATCGGCGCCATGGCTTATTATCTGGCTTTTGCCGCAAGCGACGATGTGCCGCTGCTGGCAAGCGAAACCTTTGCGCAAGGCGCCAAGCGCCTGGCGAAAGATGTGCAAGTCGCGATGAATGTCATGCAGGAGAATCGCAACGACGGCGCGCAGGCCTGGAAGGATGCCACCATCGTGCTCGAACAGGGCATGCAACGCGAGCGGCGCGCGATGAATTCGATGCAGGTGTTTGCCGGCAAGGATGCCAAGGCCAGTCGCACAATCGCCGAACTCGCGGCGCGCATGAGTTTGAAAGAACGCGAGCTGAAGGCCGATCTCCAAGCCTATTATCAACAACTCTTCGGCGCCAGTCCACAAGCGATCAAGCTCACGCCGGAAGAAGCGGCAGCCAGCAGAAGGGTTCCCGCCAACGCCGCCTCGCTGGACACGTATTTTGATAAACGCGGCAAAGTGTCTTTCAAGAGTGATCTGCATGGCTTGATGGTGGATGAAATCTACAATTTCGTTGATGGCAAACGCAGCTACTATGACATTTATAAAGCCGTGCGCGCTGAGTCCCTGGTCGCGGGCAGTTGGTATTACGGCGCCGTGACGCTTGCAAACGTTACCGGCTTGCTGGCGGCTGCGGTGGAGGCGGGAGCTTTGGTGGTGAAATAGTATCCGTCCGAAATTGCAGTCTTTTAATAAAAGTGTTCCTGCAACGGCTTGGCCGTTGCATTAAAAACCTCAGAGTTTCCACGGTGCTCGAAGTTTTAAAAACCTCGACGCAGCCGGGGTTGGAACATTTTCGGACGGACACGAAATTAATTTTGCCGTTTGTCTATTTTGAAGCGAGAAATGTCTTGATTGAACGTGATTATATCATGCGCCTGGTGCAGCAACTCGCTGCGGTGGCGACAAGGATTCTGCGCTTGCGCGAGCTGGAGAAATACGATCAAGCACAGCAAGAGCTGGAACAAGCCTACGGCGAATTGCTCGGCTTGCAGCATGAATTGCTGCTGTCGCTCGACGCCGCCACCGCAGCGCAACTGCTGGGTCACGAGGAAAAGATCAAGATTGCGGCAAAGCTGGTGCAGGAAGAAAGCGCGCTGCTCGAACATCAGGGAAGGTTTGAACAAGCGCACGCGCGCCGGCAACGCGCACTCGAACTTTATCTCGAAGCTCTGGCCTTAGCGGGATATTCGGAGGAGAAAGACGGCGCAATGCTCGCATCGTTATGCCAGAAGATTGACGTGGCAGAATTGGCAGAACGCTATCAAGAAATACTATCGGCGCTGCCATTACCTTAATTTGTAGAAATACCCTCTTCAATAGTCATTCAAACGAATCTTGTGAAGTCCTGGGCATGCATACTTAAACTTCACAGGATTCCGGCGGAATGAACATCACCGGCTGCGTCGCCTGGCAGATGCAGCCGCTTGCGCCGGCCGCTTCAAACTTTAGAAGATAACGGCCGCGACTGAGCACACGCCCGCGATCATCGCGACCATCCCATTGCACCGTGTGCCGTCCTGCGATATTGATGGTCGAAGCGATCAACCTCACACGCCGGTTGGTGTGATCGAACAGCTCGAGACTCACCACGGCGTTTTCCGGCAATTCATAGTGCACGATCGCGCCAGCGCTATTTTCCGTGAAGTGATAGGGATTCGGTTTTACCGACTCTAGAATAAACTGATGCGGTTTGCGCGGTGATTTGCCACGATACGTTTCGAGTTGAAGCGCATCATAGTCATTTTCGTTGCGCTCCGTCTCGACAATCGCCACATGCTCAGTTAAAAAATCCATAACAAGTCCAATCTTGTAAAGAAGCCAGAAGTTTTAAGGACGGCGTTACGTGAATTTGCCGCGCGTAACGCTGGCAAGAAGGATACCAAAGCCGTTTGCCCGCAAAACTTGGCCAATGCTGGTCATTTTTGTAAGCGCCGCATGGCAAAATTGAAAGCAACTTACAAAAGAGAAAGCCGCGCGTGCCGACGTCTTTAGGTGACGGCTTGCGAGTAGAAACGAAATCGAAAGGTGAATGCCATGCCCATTTTCACGTTGCCAGGCCAGGCGCCCTATGTGTTACAGACGCCCGAGTCTCTTACGACGCCCCGACTGCTGGTCTTTCGCGATCGCGTCGAGCGCAATTTGCAACGCATGCAGGCGTATCTCGAAGAAATTGCCCCGGCTTCCGGTTACCGGCATTTGTGCCCACATGTGAAAACCAACAAATCCTCCTTGCTCACCGGCTGGCTGCAAAAGGCCGGCGTTGGCTACTTTAAAACCACGATGCGCGAAGTCGAAATGACGATTAACGCAGGCGCGCAGGATCTTTTTGTTGCGTATCCTTTGCTGGAACATGACGCGCGCGAACTTGCGCACCTGGTGCGCAAATTTCGGCAGATCAAGTTTAACGTTCAGGTCGGTTCGCTCGCGCATGCCGAGATTTTGCAGAGAATCGGCCAGATCGAACAGGTGACCTGGCATTTTTTCATCGATCTGGATGTCGGCATGCACCGCACCGGCATCGCGCCGGAAGACGCGTTTTCGCTTTATACGCATTTGGCCAAGCAGAACGAATTCATCTTCGCTGGGTTGCACGGTTATGATGGTCACATTCACCACGCCACCGCCGCCGAGCGCCGCGCCGAATCCCAGCGCGCCATGGAAAAACTGAGCGCGGTGTTTCAGCATTTTCGGCGGGAGCGTGTTCACATTCCGCGCGTCATTGTTGCAGGCACACCGGCTTTTCGTTTTGATTTTGAGATTTTGCATGGCGCCATCGGCGACGAAACTCTCGTGCAAGTTTCTCCGGGCACCTGGATTTTTTGGGATTCGAACTATGAGAGATTGGCGCCCGGAGAATTTGAAATCGCCGCCGTCATTTTGGCGCAGGTGATGGATATCGGGCAACCGCATCGCTTTACGCTCAATTTAGGGCATAAACGCTGGTCGGTGGATAGTGGGCCGGTGCGCTTCTTCAGCCGTCCGGGTTTGAAATTCGTTTCGGTCAGCGAGGAGCATACAGTTTTGGCGCATGAGGGCAAGGAAACGTTTCAAATCGGGGATTATGTGCTGCTCGCGCCGCATCATGTTTGCCCCACGATCAATTTGTATGAAGAGTTTTCCGTGATCGGCGAACACGGCGAGATTGAAATCGCCGCCTCGCCGGTGGATGGACGGAATCGCTAGAAGAGGGAATTTGAAACACTGCACGGCTTGTGATGAGTCGTCTGCAAGGATACCAACCCTGCTATGAGTCGAATTATTTTTAAAATCATTTCTCCGATATTCATTGTGCTGGCAATCGTGTTGTTCGTGGGGTTTCGTCCGGATTTGCGGCAGCATCTGTTGCTGGATTTTTGCGTCGTCTACTATGCGATGGTGTGGTTTTCGCGCTGGCGTTTTGGCCCGCCCAATACGCCGGTTTCCACGCCGCCGCCGGTTAAGCTCGAGGTGGCGCCCAAACACGCCAAAGCTCTGCGCGAGATGGCATTGCATGAGTATGAATACATTCGCGAGACTATGGCGCAGGCGATGAATGATCGTCATACCCTGGTGAACTACTTTTTATTGACCACCGGTCTGGTGATCGCCGCCATTGGCGCGGTGTACAGCGACGAAGGCATGCGTTATTCGTCTCACAAAGAACAGATTACGATCGCGATTTGTTTGATCCTGAGTATTGTGGCGTGGCTTTATCTGCTCAAGATCGTGCGGCTGCGCCAGGCCTGGCGCGAGAGCAGCGTGGCGATGAATCGCATCAAGCAATTTTTCCTGATGAATGCCGGCCTCGCCGATGAGCATGAAAGCTCGCCGTTTTTGTGGAAGAGCAAAACCATTCCTCGTCCCGCCAGAAAAGGTAATCTCTATCATCTTGCCGTCATTCTAATCAGTCTGATTGCCGCGCTGGCAGTCGGGCTGGCGAGCGTATTGCTGTTGCCCGACTACGATTGGAGAATAACGTTTTGGGCGCCGATGTTATTTTTTGCGCATCATTTTTTGTTGCAGTTGTCCGCTTACGATATTTTTCTTACAGATGAACCATCGGGACGAAAAAAAAAGTCGCCGAAGACGGGCGCCGCGATGAACTCTTCCGGCGGCTCCCCAAAAAACTCAAACACCCAAAGCGCTCCGGCCCGTCAAGTTATCGCGCATAAAGAAGAAACGGTATATAAAAATTTTTTTAAGATTCAAAAAGCCTTGTTGCAATACGAAAAATTCGATGGTACACTGAGTAAGAAAGTGCAACGCTTTAATAGTGAGCATGGCCATTCCGCAGCGATTCTGTTGCATGATCCGGCAACCGTTGAATTTGTTTTGGTGGAACAATTCCGTTATCCGGCCTACGTGTTTAACGCCGAAAACGGCTGGTTGCTCGAGATCATCGCCGGCCTCATCGAAAACAACGAAAAGCCGATGGAAGTCGCGCGGCGCGAGGTGAGGGAAGAAACCGGTTATGAAGTCCAGGACATCGAGTTTTTGCGTGAGTTTTTCCCTTCACCGGGCAGCTCTTCCGAGCGCATTTTTATTTTTTTCGGTAAAGTTGGAAAGAAAGTGGCGCCCGGCGGCGGTTTGAGCAGTGAAGCCGAAGATATTCGGGTTGTGCGTTTGCCGGTGCGTGAAGCCTATCGTTTGGTCGATGAAGGTCATATTCATGACGCCAAAACATTGGTAGCGTTGCTGTCCGTGCGCGAGCGGTTGGGAGTTTCACAACAAGCGTGATCAGGCCATGACCGGCCACAAAAGCCTTGAGTTTATTCCCCCGGTTGCCTATCATAATCTCGTTTAATCGCAAGAATTTAGCTAAATGAACCCAGAACAAAAAAACCGCCCACAGAAATAGAAATCCCACAGAAATTAAGCTTTTTGAGTTCAATTCAGTGGGCGAAAACTTCAAACGGCTAAATTCTCACGTTTAATCTTTTCATCGAACGCAGAAGTATGGCATTTCTTAAAGGAGGAGCTCATGCGTTGTAAAGTATTGGTAACGATCCTGTTGATGCTGGGATTGCATGGCGGCGTGTCAGCGGTATATTCGCAAGAAACACATCCCTTCACCGTGCATGATTTACTCGCAATGGATCGCATTTCAGAAACGCAAGTTTCGCCGGATGGCAAGTGGGCGGTATTCACCTTGCGCAAAACCGATCTCGAAGCCAATCGCGGGCGCACCGACCTTTGGCTGGTGGATGTTGATGGCGCAGGACTTCGGCAATTGACCTCGCATCCCGGCAGTGATTACAGTCCGGCGTGGTCGCGCGACGGCAAGAGCATCTGGTTTCTCTCCACGCGCTCCGGCTCGGCGCAAGTGTGGCGCATTGCAATTGACGGCGGCGAAGCCGAGCAAAAAACGAATTTGCCCTTCGATGCCGGCACGTTTCAACTCTCGCCGGACAATGCCTTGCTCGCGGTTACGATGGAAGTTTTCCCGGAATGCGAATCAATCGACTGCACGCAAAAACGCGATAAAGAAATCGCCAGCCGCAAAGCCAGCGGACGTATTTATGACAAGCTCTTTATTCGCCATTGGGACACCTGGAAAGACGGCAAGCGCTCGCATCTGTTCGTGCAGCCGGCAGCGGGCGGCGAGGCGATTGATCTGATGAAGGGCATGGACGCCGATTGTCCCTCGAAGCCTTTTGGCGGCAGCGAAGAATATACGTTCACACCCGACAGCAAAGGCCTGGTTTTCACCGCGCGCGTTGCCGGCCGTGAAGAAGCCTGGTCGACGAATTTTGATTTGTACTTTGTTCCTGTTGACGGCTCGGCCAAGCCCAAAAATCTGACGGAGAGCAATCCCGCGTGGGATACCGCGCCGGTGTTTTCGCCGGACGGCAAAACGCTTGCTTATCTTGCTATGAAGCGTCCGGGCTATGAATCCGATCGTTTCCGCATTGTGTTGAAATCTTGGTCGGCCTCGACAAGCTCGGCCGGCGCGGAGCGTGTTTTGACCGAAGCATGGGATCGTTCGCCCGGCGGCATAACCTGGGCAAAAGATAATAAGACGATTTACACGATTGCCGGCAATCTCGGCCAGCATTCATTGTTCGCAATTGACGCGGCCTCCGGCAATGTGCGCACAGTGGTGGAAAAGGGCAGTGTCCGTTCCGTTGGCCTCGCCGGCAACCGGCTGCTCTTCGGCATGGATCATCATCGCTCGCCGGTGGAATTGTACTCGGTCGCGCCCAACGGATCAGATGTGCGCGCTGTAACGCGCATCAATGCCGGCACCCTGGCAAAAGTGCGCATGGGAGAATCGGAACAATTTACGTTCAAAGGTTGGAATGATGAAACGGTTTATGCTTATGTCGTGAAACCGGCAGACTTCGATCCCAGCAAAAAATATCCGGTGGCGTTTTTGATTCACGGCGGGCCGCAAGGCTCCTTCGGCAATGATTTTCACTATCGCTGGAATCCGCAAACCTACGCCGGCGCGGGCTACGCTGCGGTGATGGTGGATTTTCACGGCTCCACCGGCTATGGCCAGGCGTTTTGTGACGCCATTCGCGGCGATTGGGGTGGCAAGCCGCTGGAAGATTTGCAAAAAGGTTTGTCGGCTGCGTTGGCGAAATATCCCTGGCTGGACGGCGAACGAGTTGCGGCGCTCGGCGCTTCGTATGGCGGTTACATGATCAATTGGATTGCCGGCAACTGGTCCGATCGCTTCAAGTGTTTGGTGAATCATGACGGCAATCTCGATGAACGGCTGGCGTATTATGACACGGAAGAGTTATGGTTTCCCGAGTGGGATCATATGGGAAAGCCGTGGGAAAATCCTGAAAACTACGAGAAACACAATCCCGTCAACTTTGTGCAGAATTGGAAAACGCCGATGTTGGTGGTGCACGGCGGCCGCGATTTTCGCGTGGTGGAAACACAGGGTATCTCGACTTTTACCGCTTTGCAGCGCCGCGGCATTCCCAGCAAGTTTCTTTATTTCCCTGACGAGAATCATTGGGTGCTCAAACCGCAAAACAGCATTCTCTGGCATGAGACTGTGCTGGGTTGGCTGAATCAATGGACGAAGCCGGAAGGCACGAATTGATTGCGTCTGAAGTGTGACGTTTGATTTGACGCTTTTCTTTGGCGGAGCTTACGCATGTTACATGATCGTAGAATTGGCCAACTCCTGGCGCTCGTTCTGCTGTTGGTGTTCGCGCACGGAGCCGTTGGCCAATCCCTCAAACCCGGGCCGCAGATTCTGACATTCTTTTCGGATGTTGACGACACGGAACAGCCTTATGGTTTGTATTTGCCGGAAAAGTTCAATCCGAAAAAGAAATACCCGCTTGTCATCATGTTGCACGGCGCGGGATCGAATCACCGTCTGGCGTTGCGCCGGGTTTTCGGCAAAAGCAATTTGCCCGATGAAACCGATGTGGAAGCCAGCCGCTATTTTCCGGCGTGGAAAAATCTTGATTACATTGTCGCCGCGCCTCATGCGCGCGGCACCATGGGATATCAAAGCATCGCTGAAAAAGATGTGTACGATATGCTGGCCGATCTCAAGCAGCGTTTCCCGATTGATGAGGATCGCGTCTATCTCACCGGATTGTCGATGGGCGGCGGCGGCACGTTGTGGCTGGGCTTGAGCCGGCCGGATATTTGGGCGGCGCTTGCACCCGTGTGTCCTGCGCCGCCCGAGGGCACGGCTGAGCTTGCTCCGAACGCCCTAAATTTTCCTGTGCACTTTTTTCACGGTGATGCCGATCCGGTTGTGGCGCCCGCTGGCGTTCGTGAGTGGGTCCAACGTCTTCAAGAGTTGAGCGCCAAAGTCGAGTATACCGAATATCCCGGCGTGGGCCACAACAGCTGGGAAAATGCCTATAAGGATGAAGCCGTTTTTTCCTGGTTCAGTCAATTCCGGCGCAATCGCTTTCCGGAGCGCGTCCGCTTTGCAACCAGCCGTTACAAATATAATGCTGCTTATTGGGTTCGCATCGATGAATTGACGCCGGGAATATTGGCGACTATTGATGCGAAGTTTATTGCGCCCAATCGCCTTGAGGTGACGACTTCCGGGCTTGGTGCTGTCACGTTGACTCTTGCCGGCCATCCTAAATTTTCGGCAAAGCGTCCGGTTGAGGTGACGATTGACGGCAAAAACATCTCCGCAACAGTAACGGATGCGCTTGCCCTCTCAAAAAGCGGCGGTACCTGGCAAACTGAAAAACGTGTATTGACGGAGCAGATGAAACGGCCAGGCTCAGAAGGCCCGATCGCCGAAGCGATTGCCGGACGGCATATTTATGTGTATGGCACCGCCGACAATCCCACGCCCGAGGAATGGCAGGCGCGGCGTGCGCAAGCAGATCACGCGGCAAATTGGTCCGTTGATCGCGGCCCGTTCCTGCGCCGCGTAATGGCGTTTCCGCGCGTTTTATCCGACAAAGAAGTGCGGCCAAGCGATCTTGCTTCTGCGCATTTGATTTTGTTTGGCACGAAAGAAACCAACAGCATTATCGCAAAATTCAGCGAACTGTTGCCGCTGCATCTTGACGCGGCTGCCGTTGATTATGGACTGCTCTATATTTTTCCGCGCGGCGAACATTATGTTCTCATCAATTCGGGTTTGCCGTGGTGGACGGTGGCAGAACGTTCCGGGCCGCCAACCCGCCGCAGCTTCCGCGCGCTGTTCGGCCCGCCCGGCATGCTGATGGATTTGCAGGATTATGTTCTGTTCAAAGATGCGATTGACAATGTCATCGTCGAAGGCCGTTTCGAGAGCAATTGGCGCATGCCGGAAGCTGATGCGGAGAAAATGCAGCAAACCGGTGTGATCAATTTATAAGAGTACTCTCTCGAATGTCATTCAGGCGAATCTTGTGAAGTACTCGGTATTCGGCCCAGAACTTCACCAAATCCTTGCAGGATGACAAGGCGTAGATGAATATACTTTTCAATGCAACAACACGCTGGTCATTTGTGCATGCACGTGAAGACTACCATGCCGGGGCGACCGTACATTTTAGCAGAAACAAACTGGAAAGCGGTGCAAGCAACGGTTTATGATGTTGCCGTCCTGCCGTGGGGCGCAACCGAAGCGCACAATTATCACTTGCCGTACGCCACAGATGTAACTGAAAGCGACCGCATTGCCAGCGAAGCGGCGCGCCTTGCCTGGGAAAAAGGCGCGCGCGTCATCGTTCTTCCCACTGTGCCCTTCGGAGTGAATACCGGACAGCTTGACCTCAAATTGACGATCAACATGAATCCCAGCACGCAGCTTGCGTTGCTCAATGATATTGCCGCGTCGCTGGCGCAGCAACATATTCCCAAGCTGGTTATTTTGAACGGACACGGCGGCAATGATTTCAAGCAAATGATTCGCGAGTTGGCGCCGCAGCATAATTTGTTTCTGTGCACGCTCGATTGGTTTCGCTGCCTAAATCTCACAACGTTCTTTGATGAACCCGGCGATCATGCCGGCGAGATGGAAACGAGTCTGATGCAATATCTCACACCGGAACTCGTTTTACCGCTTGCAGAGGCCGGTGAGGGTTCTACCAGAAAATTTAAAATAAAGGCTTTGCGCGAAGGCTGGGCCTGGACGCAGCGCGACTGGCTGAAAGCAACAGTAGATACGGGCGTGGGCAATCCTCAAGCTGCTACAGCGGAGAAGGGGAAACGTTACTTCGAAGCCGTAACGGAGAAAATCGCGGGATTTTTGGTGGAGCTGGCCAGTGTTGAAATGAAAGATCTCTACGAAACAGCGTAACATACAGAAACCGTATCACAAACTTTGCGATACAACCTCGTCGAGTCCGCTGCGCGACGGCGGCAGCGATGCACCTATGAACGCTCTCCCAACACTCGCGGCAGCGCTAAAAAAGCATCACAATAGTTTGTTGGCTCTGCTAGGCAGCCTGTCACTCCTTCTCTACTATTTTCTAAGCCAACAAAGCCCCTCGCCGGGCGCGGCTTCAATCAATACAACCCTGAATCAATTTTTTGTGATTCTCGCGCTGCTGTTTGCATTGCTGCTGGGCGCTGTTACGGTTGTCCGCGCTAGCCTTCCGCAAAAGAATACTCTTCGCCTTTCTCTTTTTATCATCTTTGCCGGCGCTTTCCTGTTTCGCATGGTGCTGGTGGGGCAATCACCGTGGCTGTCAAATGACATTTTTCGGTATTTGTGGGATGGCCGGCTCCTCGATCACGGCATAAATCCTTACACATTTCCTCCCGCAGCAGATGAACTGGCGCAGGTGCGCGATGCCGAGATCTATCCGAACGTCGATCACAAAAACGTACACAGCGTTTACCCGCCCGTGTTGCAAATTTTGTTCTGGTTGGGACTCAAAACCAGCGAGCTTTTTGCCCTTGCGCCCTTCGCCGGATTAAAGCTGCTTTTTGTGCTGGTGGATCTCGGGCTGGTGCTGGTTCTTTTCCGCTTGTTGGCGCAGATGAAGATCGATCCGCGCTGGGCCATTCTTTATGCCTGGCATCCATTGCCGATTATCGAAATCGCCGGCAGCGGACACACGGATGGTTTGGGCGCATTCACGTTGATTTTGATGACAGCCTTTTTCCTGCGGCAGCGGTTTTCGCTGGCCGCTGTTTTTTTGGCTTTGGGGTTTTTGATCAAATTCCTCACCGTGATGTTTTTGCCTTTTTTAGCTGTCGCCGCGTGGCAGGAGGGAGGTTTAAAAAAGGCAGCGTCGACGATTGCCATCTTTACGCTTGTCATCCTTGTGTGCTATGCGCCCTTTGTCATGGCCGGCGAAAATTTATATGCAGGCTTGCTGGTCTATTCGGAAAAGTGGCGGTTCAACGATAGTTTGTTTTCGCTGGTTTTCACGCCGGTGCATTGGCTGCTGCCGGATGAGCTGGTGAAATTTTTGATGATTCCAGCGCATTGGGAGATTTCTCCCCAAGTTTATGTCACCCGCCGCATCGATCTGGCGTTGATCATTGCGAAGTTGATTGTAGGCGCTTTGTTTCTGTTTGTCTATCTGCGGCTTTTGTTGCGCGGGATTAAATCAAAAATTCTGCCGCAGGCCGCAGGGCATTGGTTTGCCATTTTGATTATCATTCTCGCCGCATTTTTTCTGCTTTCCCCAACGCTGCAGCCCTGGTATCTTTTGTGGCTGTTGCCGCTGCTCTGTTTCAAAGAAGGGATTCCCGCCAACGCATCGTCGTCCACTCTCATTCTTTCTTTGTGGATTTTGAGCGCGACCGTTTTTTTGTCTTACAACGTTCTAGCAAATTATCTGCCGTCAGGTTTGTGGCATGAACCGCTATGGGTGAGATGGGTGGAGTATGGCATTCCGTGCGGGGTTTGGTTGTGGGCCATGCGACGAAGCGGTATGGCATCGACAAGATTTCGAAGGCTCTAAATGCGAGTTGGAAGGAACTCACTAAGCCTCCAAAAGGCAACCGCGAATTCGCGTCTTGCGGTTTGAAAACGTTTACCGAAAAATCAACAATTTCACCTTGGAAAGATCAATGCGCTGTCTCGCCCCAGAGTTCCTGCAGCCGACGATCCCGGCCGCAGCCGGCGCGATAGGCTTTATAGCGCAGAGGATTCTTTTTATAGAAATCTTGATGATACCCCTCCGCGGGATAGAACTCTGCGGCAGCAACAATCTCCGTCACGATGGGTTGCTGGAAGCGCCCGGAGTTTTCGAGTTGTTGCTTCGAAGCCACAGCCAGGCGTTGTTGTTCGGCATTGTGATAAAAAATGGCCGAGCGATATTGCGAACCGCTGTCACAGAATTGGCGGTTCGAGGCTAGGGGATCAATATTCCGCCAGAACACTTGCAGCAGTTGCGCATAGCTGATTTGAGTTGAATCATAAGTGATCTGCACGGCTTCAGCGTGACCTGTTGTGCCGGCAGATACTTCGTCATAACTCGGATTCTTCTTGAAACCTCCCGTGTAACCTGATGTCGTTGATACAACCCCTGGCAAAACATCGAAGGGCGCTTCCATGCACCAAAAGCAGCCGCCGGCAAAAGTGGCGGTGACAAGGTTTTCCGTTTGCGCGGAGGTCAGAGGCGTGGGCGCCGGATTTTGCTCGGCTTGCTCGGAATTTTGGCAAGCGAGCAGCAAGAATGTGATGACCAGCGAGACGATATACATAAGCAAAAATCTCCTGAAGTTAATTTCTCAGATGCGGAAGTTGTTCTCCCTGCGGTATGAATTTGAGCGCGATGCCGTTGTTGCACCAGCGTTGTCCGGTGGGTGGAGGGCCGTCATCGAACACATGTCCCTGATGCCCGCCGCAACGGATGCAATGATATTCCGTGCGCGGCGCGAGGAGTTTATAATCCGTTTTGGTGCCGAGATGCCCGGTAAGCGGCCGGAAAAAACTCGGCCACCCGGTTCCACTTTCAAATTTTGCTTCTGAAGAAAACAGCGGCAAATAGCAGGCAGCGCAAATATAAGTACCCGCGCGTTTTTCGTGATTGAGCGGACTCGAATGCGGGTATTCCGTGTCTTCTTCAAACAGCACGGCATATTCTTTCGGCTGCAATAGTCGGCGCCACTCATCCTTTGACTTTTCGAGTTTTGGGATGACGCGACTGCTATCCCCGGCGGCCAGTGCATGATTCATCATTTTGGCTTCCTCTCCCGTGCGCGCACAAGCCGCATAAATGGCCAAAGCGGCTGAAAGCACAAACAGCAAGGGCAGAAAATTCTTTTGGAATCTCATTATGTTCTCACCTTTTCTGATTTCACAGAATAAGCAGTTTTTGACAACAAGTTTGGCCGTCGGAGATTGCAATAATGTTTTGCATTTCCTATTCCAACAATCGCAAATTTGATTTTATTTCCCGCTTACCTCAGTTGCAATCATTTTCTAAATGATGAGGACGTTGCAATTTAGTCACAGATTAAGTATTGTTGGCTCACGAAGAACAGAACGTTTGATAACCTGAGGAGCGAAAGTTATCTTATGCCAGCACAAAAGCATATCGAAGTTGCCGCCTTTGCCGGTCTGATCGATCTCGCGGCGGAGCGCTTGGGCGGAGAAGCGCTTTGGGCGAATGATGAATTTTTCGCGCCGAAAGAAAATTTGTTAAAACCCGGCCGCGGCGTTTTTATTCCCGACAAATACACCGAAAACGGCAAATGGATGGATGGCTGGGAAACCCGGCGCAATCGCGTGCCGGGCCATGATTCTTGCCTCATCAAACTCGGCATTCCGGGAATCATCAAAGGCGTTGACATTGACACCAACCATTTTCTCGGCAATCATCCGCCTTATGCTGCGCTGGAGGCGTGTCTTGCTACCGCGGACGTTGAAGGCAAAACATTGCGAGAGTCGCACGGCCTGTGGACCACAATACTCGCCAAATCGCCGCTGAAACCGGGCTCGCAAAATTTATTTGCCATTGCCGATGAACACTGTTACACGCATGTACGGCTCAATATTTTTCCCGATGGCGGCGTCGCGCGTTTGCGGATTTATGGCGTTGCCGCGCCTGATTTCACGCGGTTCAAAGCCGATGAGTTGATCGATCTCGTCGCAATTGCCAACGGCGGCCTGCCCGTGGCCTGCAGCGATATGTTTTTCAGCCCGATGATAAATCTCATTATGCCGGGCCGCGCACAGAACATGGGAGACGGCTGGGAAACCCGCCGCCGGCGCGGGCCGGGGCATGATTGGATCATCCTGAAATTAGGCGCACCCGGAAAAATTCAGCGCATCGAAATCGATACCAATCACTTTAAAGGCAACTATCCCGACACGTGTTCTCTTGAGGGTTGCGTGAGCAACGCGCAGGCCGGCGATGATCTCTCCCGAGCGGAGGTCGATTGGATGGAGATTCTCCCGAAAACCAAGCTACAAGCACACAAGCAACATTTTTTTGAAAAGGAACTGAGTACTACGGCCGGTCCGTTTACCCACATTCGCCTGAATATTTTTCCGGACGGCGGCGTCAGCCGCTTGCGGGTTTGGGGAACGCTGGAAAAATGATGGGAACGACAACGCAAACGAGTACATGATCCGTGCGACCATCATTCACAATGATCACGCCGCCTGGTTGCATGCGATATCCGTTGCCGTTAATTTAAGCCGCACATCGAACCGAATTGTTTGAGGAGGAGAGTTGGACGCACCGCCGCTTATTTGTCCAAATTGCGAAACCGCATTGCACGGGAGTTTTTGCCATAACTGCGGTCAAAAGAAAATTTCCCCTCATGATTATGCGCTCGGACACTTCTTCGCGCATGCTTTGCACGACATTACGCACTTCGATTCCAAGATTTTCCGCAGCTTGCTTCCGCTTTTTTTCAAACCAGGAGCCTTGACGCAAGAATATCTCGCCGGCAAACGCAGCCGCTTCATCAAACCGGTGACGCTTTTTGTGCTGCTCAATCTGTTCTTCTTTCTCGTCGGTTATCGCATGGGCCTGCTCAACTGGAATATGCGCGGCGTGGCGGCAGGCTGTCACGCCGCCCTCGCTCAAAAACTTGTGGCGGAGAAGCAAACGGCGTTGGCGCTGTCTGAAGAGGAATTTACCGCGCATTTCAATCAGGTGTTGGCGCTGCATCAACGCAACATGTTCTTCTTCATTATCCCGATGTTTGCAGCGGCTCTCAAGCTTTTCTATCTCTCCTCAAGACGCTTTTATGTCGAACATTTGATCTACTCGATTCACTTTCACTCCTTTCTGCTGTTTTATTTGATCGCCGGGCTGCTCGCATTCATATTTTTGCTGGGGGTGATCGATTGGACGCTGGGAACGGGTCTGGCGCGCTTCTTCGGAAGAGACCCCGGCATTCTTATTCCGATTGCCGGTGGCATTTTGTGGTATATGCTTTTCGCGTTAAAGCGCGTCTATCGCCAATCCTGGCTGGCAACCAGCGTAAAGGCCATTGGCTTGGTGTTTTGTGAATTGGTGATCGTGGCGTTTATCTATCGTCCCATATTGTTTTTTCTGACGTATTTTTCGATGTGAATTGGCGCAACGTGGACAAGCCCCAACCAATCAAGGGAACAACCGCGAATGAACGTGAATAAAATATTAGCGTTCATTCGCGTCGATGAGCGGTTGAAAATGTTTGCTGAAAAAGCAAAGACGGGCCATAAGGCGCTCAACGTTGGAATAAAATTCTGAAAGTGTTTTGCCCACGAATGAAATCCCACTGAAAAATCTTCTTCTTTCTGTGGCAGTTCTACCTCTGTGGGAGAAGTTTTAAAATCTGCTCGAAGAGCTTCGATTTTCAGCTTGTCTGAAAATTGGTGCAGCATTTTAATAGAAAGGATCGTGGGGAAATTATGGCGTGGAATCCCTGGCGCGGCATGGGAGATTTACCGCGCGACGTTTGGATGCTCTCGTTTGTGACGTTCATCAACCGCGCCGGCTTGATGGCGTTGCCGTTTCTCGTTTTATATCTTACCAAGAATTTGGGCTATTCCGCCACTTCTGCCGGCCTGATGTTGACCCTCTATGGCCTG
>SZPB01000105.1 GCA_030263535.1 Cytophagia bacterium CHB2 | reverse complement strand
AAGAACTGCTCCACTATGTCTGCGACCATCGCATTCCGCTGGAAGTTTGCCTGATCAGCAACGTGCAAACCAAAGCCGTGTTGCGCATCGAGCATCATCCGTTCAAGAAATTCCTCGACCGCCAACTGCGCGTCACACTCAATACCGATAATCGCTTGATCTCGCGCACGACGATGACAGACGAGCTGTGGCTGGCGGTGCAAACCTGGGATTTGAATTACGAACAGGTCAAAAAGATCATTCTCAACGGCTTCAAAAGCCTGTTCATCCCTTTCGCTGAAAAAACCAAAATCTATCACGAGGCCAAAGCCGAGTTGACGAAATATGATTAAACACGTCGCCTGAGTTTGATTGTTTTTTTGAGATGATACTTTAGCCCCGCGCCTAGCGTTGGGGCTTTTGTATTTTAGACGTTTTGGGTGCGCTTGGCTGGCAGGTAGGTGGTGGGCAGTGTCGTTATTCGACGCGCGCTTTGGCCAATACCTCGTTTTCTTCATTGACATCAGGCTGGCGCTGGCTTATATTGCGCAACATAAATCATATTAACCATGAGGGTGATTTGCAACCGCCAACTTCGCAAGCCGTTCTGCTGATTGCCGACATTAGCGGGTTCACGCAGTTTATGAAGCTGCATCGCATGGCAACCAACCATGCCAAACAAATTGTGGTGAAACTGCTGCGGGCGATTATATCCGTTTCCGCGCCGCCGCTCAAACTCGCGGAATTGGAGGGCGATGCCGCCTTTTTCTACGCCGTTTGTCCCGAGGGCAATGTGCCGCGCACGCTTGCAGCCATCAAAACGCAATTGCCGGCTTTCTTCCAGGCATTTTATCAGGCGTTGCATCAAACCTGCGATTTGCGCTTATGCGTCTGCGAGGCGTGCACCAAGGTGGAAGACATGCGCCTGAAGATCGTTCTCCACGCCGGGGAAGTGGCGATCGAGCGGATTCAAACGTTCGAAAAGCTGTTCGGGCTGGATGTGATTCTGGTGCACCGCTTGCTGAAAAATCCGTTGTCCGCGCGTGAGTACATTTTGATGACAGACCCGATTTTTCGCCAATTTGGCGATTTCTATGAATTGCGGCCGGAGAAGTGCAAAGTCAACTGCGAGGGTATTGGCAAGGTTGAGACGCACGTGTTTTATCCGCCGGCAGAGTTGAGCGGCGCCGCCGGAAATCGCACGGAAAAACCATCAGCTTCCTTCCTGCAAAAGCTGCGCTGGACGGCTAAACTCGATGGCAAGTTTTTTCTGGAACTCCTGGGGTTGCATAAACAAAAAGCCCCAGCCTAAAAGGCATGGGGCTGAAAATTTCATTCGATGCGCCTGAGCCGGGAAGCCTCACGCCACTCCTTCCATCGTCTCCTTAATCAGATAATCCACAACCGCAGTCAAATCGTGATTGCTTTCCTCATAGACGCGAAGCTGGCGATCGGCGCTCGATCCGCCGTCGAGAATGCGGTAGAGGTAATTGATTTCCTCGCGGCTGTCCAATTCATCCACCGCCTCATCCACGAAACGAATATACTCATAAATCAAATCGCGTAACGGTACTTCTTTTTGCTTGCCGAAGTCAATGAGCTTGCCCTCGACGCCGTAGCGCGCGGCGCGCCATTTGTTTTCTTCGATCAGGGTGGGGCGATAAATGCGGAAGCTCATGTTGTTTTTGTGCAGCATCCACAGCTTGCAAACGGTGGCTTGAATCAGCGCGGCCAGGGCAATCGTGGTATCCAGGCGCGTCGGCAAGTCGCAAATGCGGACTTCGAGAGTGTTGAAGAAGGCGTGCGGCCGGATGTCCCACCAAATTTTTTTGCCGTTGTCGATGCAATTGGTTTTGACCAGCGTCTGCACGAAATCTTCAAAGTCGGCCCAGGATGCAAAATAATCCGGGATGCCGGTGCGCGGAAAGCGGCGAAAGATGACGGCGCGCGTGGATTTCAAACCCGTGCGCCGGCCCAGCCAGAACGGCGAACTCGTCGACAGGGCCAAAATATGCGGCAGGAAATAACGCATCTGATTGCAAAGCGCAATCGCCGTTTCGCGATCATCGACGCCGACGTGAACGTGCAGGCCGAAAATCAGATTGGCGCGCGCCACGTCGCCCATTTCGTCGATGATGTTTTTGTAACGTTCGTGCTCGGTAATCTCCTGCATCCGCCAATCCGAAAACGGGTGTGTGCCGGCGGCGACAATGCGCAACCCGTTTTTGGCCGCGATTTGCGCGATGCCGCGTCGCAGCGCCGACACACTTTGCCGCGCTTCTTTAATGTCTTTGCAAATGCCGGTGCCCACCTCCACCACGGATTGGTGCATCTCCGGTTTGATGTTTTCCTGTAACAACATCTTGCCGTCTGCCAGCATTTGGGAAACATGCGAACGCAATTCCCGCGTTTGAGGATCGACGATTTGGAACTCCTCTTCAATTCCGAGGGTGAACTGTTCTTTCACGATAGCGCTCCTTCGGTGATGCTCACTTGCCTTTGCCGCGCGTCGTTTTGGCCGCCGGCGGCGCAACCGGATCAAAACCCGTTTGGCCGATGAAGTCTGACCACAAAAACTCCGTGGGCGGTTGCGCTGGAAGCTGCGCGCGTTCGATAGCGAGATCAGACATCTTGTCGACCACCCATTCGAAATTTGGCGCGGTAACAGATTTGTAATCGCAATCCGGCGCGGGATTGCCAAAATCAATCGCGTACGGTATACCGTCGCGCACCGCAAATTCCGCGGTATTTAGATCATAACCCAAGGCATGGTTGATCTGCAGACAATATTTGATGATTTTTTCTTCCAACTCGGGACTCATCGGCGGGGCATTTTGAATGTACTGCTCAAAAAATGGTTTGCCGGGATCGTAGCGCATGATGCGCACATGTTTGCGGCCGACGGTATAGCAGCGATAGTACTCGGTGAACTCGATGCCTTCCTGCAACACCATGCACAAAACACCGGTTTGATTGTAACAATTAAAAAATTCCTCGGCATTGTGAATTTTGTAAACATGTTTCCAGCCGCCGCCGCTGTGGGGCTTGAGAAACGCAGGAAAACCGATATATTCGAATACGTTATCCCAATTGATCGGATAAACCATGTTGCGCATGGACTGCGACGAGGTGTAGGGCGGATGGGCGTTATGCGGCAGCAACACCGTTTTGGGAACCGGCACGCCGATTTTGTGCGCCAGGGCATAATTGAAGAACTTGTCGTCTGCGCTCCACCAGAAGGGATTGTTGATCACATGTGCGCCGGAGAGCATGGCATTCTTCAAATATGCGCGATAGAAAGGGATTTCGTGAGAAATGCGGTCGATGATGACATGGTATCCCGAAGGTTCTGCCATGCGAATGGTTTCAAGTTTGATAAATTCGGCAGTGATGGGAAGATTGCGCTCGGCGCTTTTTTCGTTAATCCGGGCTATCAACGCTTCAGGGAAGGAGTTCTCTTCGCCGCGTATAACGCCAACTTTCATTGACCCTCCTCATGGTTCAATTTAATCATGGCTATTCCTGAGTGGCAACTGGGCAGATCACCGTTTGGGCGTTTTCACTTTTCTATCGTTGGTGCTGACTTCTCGCCTGCAAAAGTTACAACGCTCTGCAGTAGTTTCTCACGACTGAACAGTTACCGTGAATTTTAGCAGACCCGGTTTCGTACGGAAACGAAGAAGGGTCAGCACTGAACAAAATTGACTCAAAATCAATATAAGGAGTCACTTACAAAAATGGAAGTGAAAATTTTTTTGTCACGGTGAAATTACAGCACCGGCTTTGCTCACTTGAGCGCATTTGTGAGTATTTTATGGTAATCAAAAATTTATTTGAGTAGACGCGCAGCACTACCTCCCAGAATTAAAGGAGTAAAACATGGCACCCTTGACGCTGGTGGCCAACTGGCAAGCTCGCTTGAACGGCAAATTGGATGGCGTAAAAGAGCGGCCGGCCCAAAACGGCGACAACATTGCTTATTATTTGTATAAAGGCAAGCAACAAGGCCTCAGCAGCAACGGCCAATGGCATGAGGTGCAGTGCGCCTCCGAGTACGAGCAAAAAGTCTGCAAGGTCGCAGATCGCGACATTCGCAAAGTCTATCAAAAATGGCAGAGCCGTGATGCCAAGCTCATCGGCGAGCACAAAAACTGGATGCACAAGCTCAAGCAGGCAGAGGAGAACTACTTTGCGCGCCGCAACGATTTGGAGCGTGATTCAACCTTTGACGTGACCCCGTGGTGGTATTTTCCCATGATCTTCGTCTTCGGCATTGCTGAATTTGCGATGAACGCGCAAGTCTTCGACATCTTCGGCTCGCCGCGCTTTGAAACCATCATCATGGCGTTGATTTTATCGTTTGCCATTCCGGTATCCGGCCACTTTTGGGGCCGCTTTTTGCGCGAAGATGAAAAAGAAAAACCGTTGATTTTTCTCTCGGTCGGATGTTTGGCCGTCATCCTGTTCTCGCTGTATTCGCTCGCCGAAGTGCGGAACAATTACCTGCGCTTGACCTCTTCTTCCACCGAAGAAATGGCGTTTAGTGCGTGGTTGTTTTTTCTCTCGCTGAATTTGCTGATCTTCGTAATTTCGGTATATGCTTCGTGGTATGCGCACGAACGCGATTTCAAATTATTCAAGTTCAAACGTGATTACTTGAAAGCGATGGCCAAGATTCACAAAATCGAAAGCCGCCGCAACGCGCTCAAATCCTCCTGCCACAATCAGAGCTACCGCATCCGGGACGCGGCGCATCAAGCGATCAGCGTTTATCGCCAGCACAACATGCGCCACCGCGAAGACGATCGCCGGCCCAAGGCCTTCGAAATGCTGCCCGATATTCTCATTCCCGATTTCGAGGAAGAAACGTTTGCCACCAACGGTCAGGGATTGCCATTGCGCAGCCTGCCCTCGCAAGCGGGCAGTTCGCGCTACGCTTTTGATTAATATCCATAACGGCTTCAATCATTGGTTTTGGGATTGCTTAGGATGACTATCGCGATTAGGAAATGGACGAGCAAATCGTTTTGGCGGATGGGGTTGTCAGTGCTCATGTTCCCGATCTTGCTGTTGCACACCGGGTGTAACAACACGGAAGCGCAAGACGGCGAGCGTCGCTGGGTGATGATCTTTCTCGACATGTCGTTGAGCACACTGCCCGACCGGGACAATTATCAAAAATATCTGCAAAGCATCGTTGCCAAATTGCATCCCGGCGACCGCTTGACCGTGTGCAAAATCATCGATCTCACCATCGCCGACTTTGCCCCGATTTATGACGCGACACTGCCCTCTTTTAATTTCTGGACGGATAATCGTACGCAATACGATCGCCACACGCGCGGCATTACCGCGGAGATCTTGACGACGGTCGACAGCGTGCTGCAAACCAAGCCGCGCATTCAGAAAGCCGAAATTATCAACTCGTTTTTAATCTGTGATCAGCTCATGCGGGGCAAGCGCCTGAAAAAGTCGCTGGTGATCATTTCCGATATGCAGGAAAGCACGGATGAATTCGATTTTCGCACGGATAACATGAACGCGGCCTACGTCAATCGCGCGCTCGAAACGCTGAAGAACAAGGGCCGCATTCCCAAGCTGGACGATGTCGAGGTGTGGATTGCCGGCGCTTACTCCAAGGAAACCGAACGCTATTTCATCATCAATGATTTCTGGAGCCGTTATATCGCGGCAAGCGGCGCCGAGCTGAAATCGTATTCCCACACGCTGCTGGATTTTGAGTAGGCGTTTTCTCGAAAACTCCCATTTCAAGATTGTTCTGCTTGAACAGTCTAAGCCAGTCTTATGAATTTTGACATTCAAGTTTGGTAATGATCAGCCACGGCCGAACAAACTGGGATTACCGATCTTGATTGTCAAATTGCATCAGACAGATTAAATACCGCCGACTTAAGGGCAACTAGACTAGCGCGAACAAAATTTACGTTTCAATTTTGCGTCAACCGGTAAAATTGCGGGTACTGATAAACATAAAGCCCACCACAAAGAAAACAAGCCCAAACGTTTTGACTTTCTCTTCCCCCCTGTTTATATTCCTGCCAATTCTTCCTAGGCATTTATTCTTGAGGTTGACACCCAAGCTCGGCTTGTTCTCATGTCCTCGACGATTCCCTTCATTAAATACTCCGCAACCGGAAATGATTTCATTTTGATCGACAATCGCCGGCGCATTTTAAACGGCGACGAAACAACTTTGCTGCACGAGATGTGTGGCCGCAAAACCGGCATCGGCGCGGACGGCATTTTGTTGATTGAGAATCCGCGGCGGGCGGATTGCGCTTTCACCATGCGCTATTTCAATCGTGATGGCCGTGAGTCGGAAATGTGCGGCAACGGCGCGCGCGCCAGCGCTTTTCATGCGTACACGCACGGCATGGCGACGGCAGAAATGTATTTTGAGGTTAGCGGCGACCGCTACCACGCCCGCGTCGAAAGCGATCGTGTGCGTTTGCGCATGCAGTCGCCTCACGATCTTCGTTTACAGCCGGGCGCGCTCAAAACTCTGGAATATCCGGAGGGGCTTCACCTCGAAGAATGCGGGTTCGTGAATACCGGCGTGCCGCATTATATTGTGTTTGTAAATGATGTCTCAAAAGCTCCAGTAACCGCACTTGGCCGCACGCTGCGCCATCACCCCGCATTTGCGCCCGCCGGCGCGAATGTGAATTTCGTCGAAATGGTTTCACCGTCACATCTTAAACTGCGCACATATGAACGCGGTGTCGAGGAAGAAACCCTGGCATGCGGCACGGGCGCGGTGGCCTCGGCATGGCTGGCGCATCTGAGGCATCACATGAGTTTTCCGATCACCTTGACGACTCCCGGGGGTGAGTTATGTGTTGAGCAAGAGCTGGCAACCGGCCGGTTAACGCTCGCCGGCAACGTTCGCAAGACATTCACGGGCGAGTATCTGCGATGCGACTGAAATATTCCCTGGCTCGAAAAACACTGCTCGGCGCCGCGCTGGGTTTGCTGGCTGCCGGGCTGATTTGGCTGTTCAGCGAAGTTGTTGCGCCGGGTATCTACAACCGCTTCGAAGCAGAGACGCTGGATCTGCGCTATCGCCGGCGCATTGATCATTTGCGCGCCCAGCGCGGTGAAGCCGCCATTGAAGAAATCGTGATCGTCGATATTGACGAGCGCAGCATGCAAAAGCTCGGCAACTTTTCGCAATGGCCGCGCACGCATCATGCCCGCTTGGTGGATTATCTGCACACGGGCGGGGCCTCCGTGATTTGTTTCGATATTCTATTCATGAACCGGAATCTCAATCGCCGCGCCGATAGTTTGTTTGCCGACCGTGTGTATGCCGCCGGCAACGTGGTCAATGCGCTGGCGTTCGCGCGCGCCAATCCTGAGGCATTTCGTTATGTTATGACAGAGCCGCCGCAATCGTTCAACGCAGCGCGCTATGCGCTGGACTTGCCGCCCTCTGCCGCGCGGAGATTTGCGCATGAAGATCGTTTTGACGGCGAGTTTTTTGAGTTGTACAATGCCAGCGCGCAGCTTGGATTTGCGAATTTTTTGGCAGACGAAGATGATGCCATTCGCCGCATGCCGCTGTTCATGAATTTTGCCGGCAAGACTTATCCCTCACTTCCGTTGGCAGTTGTTATGGAAGCCGCCGGCATCGATCGTCGCCAAATTCACGTTGTTCCCGGCAAGGAAGTGGTGTTGCGCCAGGCTGCAAATGGCGGCGCAAGCTGGCATATTCCGATTGACAATGATGGCCGGGTCTTGATCAACTATGTCGGAAGCTATCAAACATTTCGTTACGTGCCCTACGTCGACGTACTCGAACAGCGCCTGCCCGTGGATTTTTTTCGCAATAAAATCGTCCTGGTCGGCACTTCGGCGCCGGGCTTGTATGATCTGCGGGTCGTGCCGTTTCAAGGCGATTTCCCCGGCGTCGAGATTCACGCCAACCTCATCTACAGCATTCTGAAGCAAGAATTTCTCTCCCGCCAATCTGAAGTCGCGAGCAACCTCACGCTGGCAATCACGGGCGCGTTGATCGGTGTTATTGCAATTCTCTTAAGCCCGTGGTTGAGCATCTTATGTTCTCTCGTATGCGGCGCGGCCTATGTCTGGTTCACCTTCTGGGCCTTCACCAATCGACTCGCGTGGATTCCGGCGGTGGCGCCGGTGCAGGTTATGGTGATCGCGCTGTTGCTCGCGATGATCTATCGTTATCTCAACGAAGAGCGCGAAAAAAAGCTCATTTTTGGCATGTTCGGCAACTATCTCTCCGATAATCTTATGCGCGAGATTCTGCGCAATCCCAACATGCTCAAGCTGGGCGGCGAACATAAATATGCCACGGCTTTTTTTTCCGATATCAAAAACTTCACCACGATATCGGAAAAGTTGGGGCCCGCGGCATTGATTCAGCATTTAAATGAGTATCTTTCCGCAATGACGGAGATCGTGCTGAAATACGGCGGCTATCTCGACAAATACGAGGGCGATGCCATCGTTGCCGCATTCGGCGCGCCGGTGGATCAACCCGATCACGCCGAGCGCGCGTGCTTTGCCGCGCTTGATATGCAAGAGGAACTGGTCTCCTTGCGCAAAAAATGGGAACGCGAGAGGCGTCCGCTCTTCGAGGTGCGCATCGGCCTTAATTCCGGCGCTATGATCGCCGGCAACATTGGCGGTAAAGATCGATTCGATTACACGATGATTGGCGATTCCGTCAATCTGGCCTCGCGCCTCGAAGGCGTGAACAAAATGTATGGCACGAATATTATCATCAGTGAAGAAACTCACGAGTTGGTCAAGAATAAAGTCATTGCGCGCGAGTTGGATTTCATTCGAGTAAAAGGTAAAACCAAACCGGTAAAAATTTATGAGTTGATTACGCGCCGCGATCAGGGCATTGGCCAGGAAGCCGCCGCGATTTATACGCATTATGCCCGTGGCCTGGAATTCTATCGCCAGCAGCAATGGGAAAAAGCCATCGCCGAGTTTCGCCGCGTGCTCTCGCTCAAAAAAGACGGCCCCGCCCTTGAAATGCTGCGCCGCTGCGAGGTTTTTCTGCAAGCGCCACGGCCCAAAAGTTGGGACGGCGTGTTCGAGTTGCAAGGAAAGTGAGGTTTGTTGCTCGTTGATAAATGCCTGGCAAGATCACCAAAACCTTAAACGTATTCGCGCCAAGAGGCGAAGTCAAAAAGTTTCGCAAACAGAAACATAAGCAGGCGCTTTCCATCTCGGTGCGGCGCTGGCTTTTCCTTTTCGCCGAGTTTCATCCCTCCGGCAAAAAGCAGATTGAGTTGACAATCAAAACATCCTCGGCGCAATAGAATTTTAGAGTATTAACCTTTTGCTTATTCACAAATATTTCGTGGCAGACCTCGTTTCAAATCTCAAGAACCACAACTTCCAGCGCATCCTGCTCAGCCGCTTGCGCTTCATGGGCGATGTGATTTTGACGACGCCGGTGGTGCGGCGCTTGCGCGAGGCTTACCCGGCCGCTGAAATCGTTTATCTGACGGAAGCCGCCTTTGCGCCGTTGCTGGCGCACAACCCTCATGTTGATGAAGTCATTGCGTTTTCGCCGCAGCAATCGCATGCGCAGCAAATCCGATTGTATCGCCACTTGCGCCGGCGGCGCTTCGATCTTGTTCTTGATTTATTCGGCAACCCGCGCACGGCTCTGATGACGTGGTTGACCGGCGCGCGCGTCCGCATTGGCGGCGATTTTCGCGGGCGCGGCAAGCTCTACAATTTTCGCGTGCCGCCGCCCAATGTCGAAGTGAGTGCGATCGACTTTCATTTGCGCAGCCTGCAACTTCTCGGCCTGGCAACAACCAGCAAATACACCGAAATTTTTTTGACGCCGGACGAACGCTTGTGGGCGCAGAGTTTTTTATTCATGCAGAATATCGATCCGGCCAAACCGGTGGTCGCGCTTCATCCCGGCGCTACCTGGCCGAACAAGCGCTGGCCGGAAAAGTATTTTGCTGAGGTATCGAATCATTTGCAAAAAAACGGCGTGCAGGTTGTCGTCACACAAGGGCCGGGTGAAACAGGCATTGTGCAAGAATTGCAGCGACTGTCGCCGGCCGCAACGATTCTGCCGGTTTTATCTTTGCGTGAGACCGCCGCCATTCAACATCAATGCAAGGCGGTTGTGGCAAATGATTGCGGCATTATGCATCTGGCGGTGGCCGTGGGCACGCCCACCATCGGCTTGTTCGGGCCGAGCCAGAAGGAGATTTGGTTTCCCTATGAAATCACAAACGGCCATCTTGCATTGGATATTCCAATCGACTGCCGGCCGTGCCATAAAAATTATTGCCCGCTGCAACACACAGATTGCCAGAACCTGTTGCCGCCGTTTCGCGTCATCGATGAAGTTATGCAACGATTGAGCAAACAGGCTCCAGGAACGATTGCATAAACGTTGCCATTTGTTCTGCGCGGCAATCCTGTTCCCTTTGGACTCCGATGAGAAAAACAGCATGCCCTTTTCATTGCTAAAGTCTTCACGCGCCCTCGTCATTTGGGTAAGTGTGATGATCATTCTCGTGCTGACGATCTTCAACCTGGGCAGTTGGTTTTTCATCAATCGCATTGAAGATTCATTAGAGAGTGAATTGGAGGCGCGGTTGCATGCCGTGGCGCGGCTCTCGGCCGAGTTGGTCGAAAATGGCCCGTTCATCCGCTATCTTGAAAATGGGCAGCAATTCAGCGCGCGCTTGTTGGTGCAGCCCCTGCTCGAACGCCTGCCGGAGGAGATCGAGGTGCAGCAAATGTATCTTGTCGATCGGGATCTGCGTGTGCTGGCGAGCAGCGATCCGGAACTTTTTCCGTCGGGACGGGAGGTGCTTTATTTGCGTGAAGACAGCGCCGAAGTTGCTGCAGCCTGGGGCGGCGCCATCAGCGCTTCGGCGGTGCGCGTGATTGCTGACTCGCGTTTCAAAACGGCGTATGCGCCGGTCAAGAATGCCTCATTCGAAGTCGTATGCTTAATAGTAGTGGAGGCAAGCGCAAATTTTTTTGATTTATTGCTGCGATTCCGCCGCGGTTTGATTTTGATAGGCCTGATCAGCCTGGCAGTATTGATTTTCTTTGCCATTTTTTTGGCCAGCGCTATTTCGTTGTTCCTGCGCACACAAGAAGACTTGCGCCGTTCGGAACGGTTGGCAGCAATGGGGCAAATGACGGCAACGGTCGCGCACGAAATCCGCAATCCGCTCAGCATCATTAAAAATACCGCAGAAGTTCTGCGCCAAAAATATGACAGCAAAACGCAGCCCGACGAGTTATTCGAATTTATACCGTCCGAAGTGCGGCGCTTGAGCCGCTTGGTGAATGATTTTTTGGCGTTCGCGCGCGATCGCGAGCTGGTGTTGCGGCCCGGCGATCTCGTGCAAACCGTGTCGCAGGCCCTGGCCCGGGCGCGCAATCAAGATCATGCCGCGGACATTAGTTGGCGTTTCGACGCCATGCCGCAGAGCATTGTCATGAATTTTGACGAAGACGCTTTGACGCAAATATTGATGAATTTGTTTTTGAATGCGGCGCAGGCGGTGAGCGGCGCCGGCATAATCGAGGTGACTCTCGAAGACTTGCGCCCGGATCAAAAACACGTTCATCTCAGCGTGCGTGACAGCGGGCCGGGGCTGCCGGTCGCGCCTGAAAAAATTTTCGAGCCATTCTTCACCACAAAAACCCACGGCTCCGGACTCGGCCTTGCGGTTTCCAAACAACTAATTGAAAAACACAGAGGCCGTCTCGAAGCCGAATCCCAAAAAGGCAAGGGAACAACCATGCATATTTGGCTGCCGGGATGATTAAAGCAAGTCATCACGACAGTGGCTGTAGGAGAATTTTCCCACGATCGCATCGCCGGACGACGAGTAACCAGCAACCAGCAACCAGAAACCAGAAACCAGAAACCAGATGAACGATTATCGTATTTTGATTGTCGATGACGAAGCGCGCATGTGCGCTGTGCTCAAGGCTGCGTTGGAGCCGGAAGGCTATGCCATTGCCACGGCAACGAGCGGCACTGCCGCGATCAACGCGCTCGATACGCACGCCTTCGAGCTTGTTCTCACGGATTTGAAAATGGGCGAGCCTGGCGGAATGGAAGTTCTGCGCTTAGCCAAACAGCGCCACCCGCAGTGCGAGGTGATTTTGATGACGGCTTACGCCACAGCGCAGACAGCGGTGGATGCGATGAAAAACGGCGCCTACGATTACATCATCAAACCATTCGAGCTGGATGAGTTGAAACTCAAGATCCGGCGGCTGGCCGACCGCAACGCCCTGGTGGAAGAGAACCGCTCGCTCAAAAACGAATTGAAGCAACGCTATGCCGTGGAAAACATGATCGGCAAAAGCGGCGCGATGCAGGAAGTCTACAAAATGATTCACAAAGTCGCGCCCAGCGATGCCACGGTTTTGATTCGCGGCGAGAGCGGCACAGGCAAAGAACTAGTGGCGCAGGCAATACATTATCTCAGTCCGCGTGCGGACAGGCCGTTTGTGACGATCAACTGCGCCGCCCTGCCGGAGAATTTGCTGGAAAGTGAATTGTTCGGTTATGAAAAAGGTGCATTCACGGGAGCGGACAAACGCAAGCCCGGCCTGTTCGAGGTGGCAGGCGAGGGCACTATTTTTCTCGATGAGATCGGCGAAATCACGCCGGCAATTCAAGTGAAGTTGCTGCGCGCCCTGCAAAACCGCCAGATCATTCATCTCGGCGGCACCGAGCCGATCGCCATCCGCAGCCGCACGATTGCGGCCACCAATCGCGATCTTGAAACCGGATTGAAAAGTGGTATGATTCGCGAGGATTTTTACTATCGCATCAATGTTTTTCCCATCACGATTCCCTCGTTGCGCCGCCGCCTGGAAGATCTCCCCGATCTCATCAGCCACTTTCTCGCCAAGGCCGGCAAGAATCCCGAGGCCATAACAGCGGAGGCCATGGAAAAGCTGCGCCTGTACATGTGGCCGGGAAATGTGCGTGAACTGGAAAACGTCATTGAACGCTCACTGATCATGGCGGGCGATCAGGCGATCACCGTGACGGATTTGCCGCCGCACATTCAGGGTATTCAAAAACTGCCCACCTCATTTGATATTCCGGAAGAAGGCATCAACCTGGAAGATATGGAACGGCGGTTAATTCATCGCGCAATTGAAAAGGCGGGAGGCAACAAGAGCCGCGCCGCGAAATTGCTGGGCATCACGCGCCGCAAGCTCTATTCGATGTTGGAGAGATTGGGGTAAAGCTAGAACAGCCTCACCCAGGCTTCTTTCAGAGACACCGGCATCAACACCAATCCTTCTTTTATCACGGGTTTGAGCATCCTCACCGCTTCGCGATTGGCAGCGCGGCGCGCCTCCTTGCGCACAAAGTTCTGGCCGGCGGCGAGCAGATAATTCTTCGTCATCACACCCACACGCAGCGTGAGAAACGCATTCGCCATGCCTTGCAGCAAGGAAGCGGTAATTAATTGAAAGCCGGGAATCGCGCCCAACACGCCCATGCCGAGATTGGGGAAAACCTGTTCCAATTCCAGATCTTCCAAGCCCTCGGCAATCAATGCTGCCGCAGCGATGCTGGTATACATCTTCACCAATTGCGGCAACGCCGGGCGAAATCCCAGACTAGCCACCAATTCCCGCACCATGCGAACGTTCGTGCCGATCACCATGACGGTGTCGAGCCGGCCGTTTTGCGAGATGGCCGTTGACACGAAAACAAGTTTGGCATTCTTGGAAACGATTGCGTTCATCTGCTGGACTCGCTGCGTAAAGAGCGTGCGCAACGGTTCATTGAGATCAAGGCCTTGCTGCATCGCAGTCTGCAAACGCGCCAGCTCTTCTGCGTTCAGCCGTCCCCGTTTAATCATCGTCTTTGCGATGCGACGGCAGGTTGGTGCATCGGTCAATCCGTTTTGCGCAACGAACATATGAATCGGTATAACCGGCGCTTTTAGAACCGTCATAACGGGACGCACAAAAAAGGCAAAACCGAGAACCAGAATCAGCAGATAAAATGCTGCTTCCAATGCCGGATGAACACGCCCGATCTTCTCGCCGATCACGAGGAGGTTGCCGATGATCATGATCAACAAAAAGAACAGCGCCGCCCCGCCGATGATGAGCCAAATTGAAATGGCTTGATTGTTCTGTTTCATGGTGATGCTATTGCTTAAATTCAGGGTTGTGTGGAGGCGGCTGCGTGCGCAACGATGAAACAACGTTGCCTTCGATCCCATGAACGATCGACATGATACCGGTTTCCGGCTCATAAAGTAGGCTTTGTTTGACTTCAACGAAATAATCGGAGATCGCCTCACGCAACATCGGGCGCTCGACTTCCTCCGTTTCATAATGATCCCACACATCCCAAATGATAATGCCGAAACCCAAAATCAAACCGAACAATTTGCCGCCGGTTTTGGCTGTGACTTTCCCGCCGGTTTTCGCAGCGACGCCCGCCGCTGCTTCACCGGCGGCCTTGCCGGCCAGCTTGCCCGATACTTTCGTGCCCATACTTTTGATGGCCGGGCTTAATGATTTCGACAGCATCACGCCGCCGCCCACTGTCGATACCGTGGCAGCTTTCAGTGAAAGCGAAATCTGGCGATTGCCTTCAATATTCGAGGTGAGCACGGCAATATCGTCGAGATAGCGCTCCCACTCCGGCTTTGGAATTTTGTACTCGGCGGGAATACCGGCGAGATCACGCGCCAGACTGCTGACATAGACTTCCAAAACTTCGGTGGTCATGCGCTCCAATTCCAGTTGCGCGATTTGCGGGCGCAGCACGCGTTGCGCAAATTCTTCCTGAACTTCCTCGGTGATGCGCTCGGCGGCCTCTGGCTCATCTTCAAAGACATAATGCATGACGGCATAACCCAGCGCTTTTAATCCCAGCTTTTGCTGATTCCAATAGCCGAAATACCAGTCGAGAAAATCCCGGTCCACGCGCCACATGAGATCGTCGATCCAGGCGTTCAGCTTATGCGTGGCAGTTGTATCCGCCGCCGCACGCGCTTGCGCCAATGAAGCCACGATGGCGGCATCGACCTGCGTCCAATCAACCGGCGGCTCGGGAACCGGCTTTGTAACCCGCACGGGCTTTGCCGTTTCACGGCTCAACCACCACTTGCCTACACCGGCAGCGACGATGAGGATGACAATTAACCAAACAATTTTGGAGATCAAATTTGTCCAGGCATTGAGCTTGTCAGAATTCATCGCTCGGCTTTCGATTCGTGAGGGTGAAGCCTTGAGAAACGATAGATGGCAGAACGTATCGTGTCACCATGTTTAAAAGTTATCTGAGAAATTCTGGCGTTTACACGCGATTAACAACGCCCGTGGCGCAAGGCTATTTCTTCAACAACTTGAAGGCATGCGTCCAGTCATTGTGCAAAAATCCCGGGATGCACCACAAGATGCACAGCGGCTCAATGGCGCGCGCCGCCTCCACGCCTCCCATGTCCTCCACCTCAAAGCCAAACAGGTCAAGAATTTTACTGACCTCATTCTTGGCGTTTTGATGGTTGCCGCAAATAAACATGCTCGGCTTAATGCCGCCGAAATTCGGGTTGATCATAAACGCATTGCCGATACAACTGAACGCTTTGACGAAATGCGTCTCCGGGAAAGCCGCCTGCAATTGTTCCATGAGCGAGTTGTCGAGCGAGGTGAAATACTTTATCACACCATTTTCCGGCGGCGTTTCGGCAATGGGATTGGTGGTGTCAATAATGATTTTGCCTTTGAGATTTTCCTCGCCGGCCAACCGCAATGTACTTTGGGCTATCGTGCCTTTGGCAGCCAGCACCAACATCTCACCAAAGGCTGCCGTTTCAGCAAAGGTTCCAACTCTCCCGTCCTTTCCCGCAGAGGCTTTCCAGGCAGATAATTTTCCCGGATTACGTGTTCCCACCATCACTTCGTAGCCATATTTTATGAAACCAGTGGCCAGCGCTTTTCCCACATCTCCCGAGCCCAGAATTCCAATTCTCATGTTGCACTCCTTTGTTTGATGCTGCTACGTCAAGGAAATGACTCTAAGAAAACACCTGTTGTTTTACAAAAATCCCAATCCAAATTCAATGAGAATTGTGCCGGCGCGAAACTCATTCGTTTGAAACGGCTAGCTGCCAGGATTGTATTGTAAGGAAGTTTAGCACGATTACACCGGTTGACTATCCTGCACAGATGTGTTATATTTGCCGGTCACAGCGTGTGAATGCCGTCACGAATTTCTGATGATGATTCAATCTCAAATTGGCAATGAACAACCGGATGCATAAAAAGCTGCAGCAGGCACTCGCATGTGAAGCAGCAATTCTTTTTGCTTATTTATTCGGTTCTGCAGCGGTGAATGAAACGACACCCCTGAGCGATATCGACATTGCCGTCTTTCCTGCAAAGAAATTAAGCCTCGACGAACGGCTCGGCATCATTCAACGATTGGGCAAGAAAACTGCGCTGGAAAATTTGGATGTGACTTTCCTGGATCGCCTGGAAAATCTTTATTTGATGAACAGCATCTTTGAGCAAGGGATTTTGCTGCTTGATCGCGACCGCGACCACCGCGAGTTGTTTGAAGTGATGGCGCATCATCGTTTTCTCGATTTTCAATATCAACGAAAACTCTATCTGGGTGTTTGAGTGGGCCCGGTGCACTGACACCTTGAACTATTCGGATACTCTGTTTTGGTCATTCAGATGGAATCTTGTGAAGTATTTAGTAGTGTGCTGTTGCCTTCACAAGATCATGGAAGGTCGACAGGAACTGGGAAAAGGTCAAAATCTTGGGAACCCTGCGTGACAATGCGTTGAACATATGAAACAGTCATCTACGATAGCAATTGCCAGATCGTGTTGAAGAAAACAACCGAAGTCAAAAAGTACATCGCATACATCGAAAGCAGCTTATGATCTCCTCATTTGTGAAATTCTGTGAACACCCGTTTTTTTACCGCCGGCGCCCGACGCACGAAGTGAAAGTGGGCGACATTGGCATTGGCTGCGAGAATCCCATTCGCGTGCAATCCATGACGATTTCCGATACCATGGACACGGCCGCGACTGTGAAAGAAACCATTCAACTTCACGAAGCCGGTTGCGAGATTGTGCGCATCACAGCGCCTTCGATGAACGAGGCCGAGAATCTGCGCAACATCAAAGCCGAGCTGCGGCGGCAAAACATTCGTGTGCCGCTGGTGGCGGATATTCACTACACACCCAACGCGGCGTTGGTAGCCGCGGAGATTGTCGAGAAAGTGCGCATCAATCCCGGCAATTATGCGGACAAGAAAAAGTTCGAGGTGCGCGAATACACCGAGGCCGAATATCAAGGCGAGCTCGAGCGCATCGCGCAGCGCTTCTCGCCGCTGGTGAAAAAATGCCGGGCCAATGGCGTGAGCATGCGCATCGGCGTGAATCACGGTTCGCTTGCCGATCGCATCATGAATCGCTACGGCGACACGCCTGAAGGTATGGTGCAATCTGCGTTGGAGTTCATCCGCATCTGCGAGTCGCACGGCTACAAAGATATCGTCGTGTCGATGAAATCTTCGAATCCGCAAGTCATGATTCAGGCATATCGTTTACTCGCGGCGCGCATGTATGAATTGGGCATGACCTATCCCTTTCATCTCGGCGTTACGGAAGCGGGCGACGGCGAAGACGGCCGCATCAAGTCTGCCGTAGGCATCGGCGCGTTGTTGGAAGACGGGCTTGGCGATACGATTCGTGTGTCGTTGACGGAAGACTCGATTTATGAAATTCCCGTGGCGCAGGCCCTGGT
>SZPB01000104.1 GCA_030263535.1 Cytophagia bacterium CHB2 | reverse complement strand
TGCAGTTTTTCGGGATTGGCTTCGCGCCACAATCGGCCGGCGTAACGAAAACGGTGCAGTTCATTGTTATAATTGAAATCCGGCGGGAAATGCTGCACCCCCTCGAGCGCGGCATCCGGCACGCCGTACCAATGCTCGATGGTCGCGGTGCCGGCCTGGGCATCGTGCCAAGCATTGGCGTCTTCCACGCCAACATGATGCGCGAGCTTCAATCCCAATTTCTTCGCTTCATCAGCAACGATCAAATACGTGTCGCGATCCATCTGATGGCATTTCAAACCGTCTGCGCCTTTGGCTTTCAACTCGCGCACTTTCGCGCGGATTTCGGTTTCGTTGTTGCCGCCCGGACACCACATGTAAAGCCAAAGTCGCGGCGCAATAATTTCATTCGCGGCGCTTTTGCGTTTTTCCGCAAGCGCCTTGTCGTAATCGCTGCCCACATCGCGCACGGTGGTAATGCCGCAGCCGAGCCAGAGTTTGTATTGATATTCGAACGGCATGGCCTGTCCGGCGCGCTCGTCCTGCAAATGGCCGTGCATGTTGATGAAGCCCGGCAACACGTATTGATTTTTTGCATCGATGATCGCGTCAGCGGTTTTGAGGTAGTCCGCATTTGCCCGGCTGCGCGTGATGCGCTCAATGCGATTTTGTTTGAGGAGGATGTCGACCGGGCCCTCTGCCGGCGTGCCAACGCCGTCGATCATCAGGGCATTGGTGATCACAAGCTGATTCGAGCGCTGGCCGTGTTGGGGAGATTTGGTTTGGGCGGAGAGTGAAAAAATGCCGTGTACGAACGTGATGGTGAAGATGAGATAGAAATATCGCTTCATCACTAACTTTCCTCATAAACGTTGCCGTTTAGTTTTATTGATGAACGCCGCTGCTGCCAATACGCTACTTATCTGCGGCCACTTTGCGCGTTTTCATCGCCGGAGTAACTTCGGACGCGGGTGAACTTTTGCGACGCTGCAAATACGCCAGGGCTGCCAAGCCGCCGAGAACGAGCAGCACGCTGATCAATTGCGCGTCGGACAATCCTCCAAAATGATGCTTCGGCGTCATGCGCCAAAACTCCGTGATAAATCGGGCGGCGCCAATCAAAATAAGATAGAGAGAAAACTTCGCGCCCGCTGGCCACGCCCGGCGGCGCAGCGACCACAACAGCGCAAAGCTCATCAACAGCAAGCCGAGATCGTACAGCATGGTCGGATGCACGGCAATGTCGTTCGGAATCGCCTGGCCGGGGTGCATCTCGGCATAAAGTTTTTGCAAGTCAGGATTATTCAGCGTGGGAACGACGCCTTTGGTAAACCGCATCGCCCAGGGCAAATCACTCGGCGGGCCAAAGTCGCCGTCGCCCGCCAGGAAACAACCCATGCGGCCAAACGCCTGGCCCAGCGCCAGCACCGGAGCAAACAAGTCCGCGACGTTCAACACGGGCAGTTTTCGTTTCACCGTCATCGCAACCACCGCCAAAAACCCGCCGATGAAACCGCCATACCACACCAATCCCGCGCCGGAAAAAATATTACCCCAAAAATTGTCCTTGAGCAAATAAGGATGCTCGAGCAAAAAATAAAGTTTCGCGCCCACCATGCCGCCGATGAATGCAGCGACCACCAGCAGGCTGGCGTCATCCTTGGGCAGGCGCGTGCGCTCGAATTCTTTTTCCAGCAAACGCCCGCCGATGAGAAAACCGAGCGCCGCCATCACGCCAAAGCTGTGAATGGTGAGCGGGCCAATTTTGAAGAGTTCAGGAAACATAAAATGACCGGTTAATGGTTCGTTCGAGTCAACAGCAATTATGCTTTTAGGTTTGCGCAAACATTTTACGAAACGCCAGCGGCGCTTCGACTTCAAAGCTCATCTTTTTGCCGGTTGCCGGATGCACGAAGCCGAGCTTGTTGGCATGCAAGCCCAGGCGATTGATCGGATTTTTTGTGCTGCCATATTCCTTGTCGCCGATGATCGGATGGCCCAAACCCGCCAGGTGCACGCGAATCTGATGCTTTCTGCCGGTTTGTGTTTTGACCTCCAGCCAGGTGTATTTGGCAATGCGCCGCTGCACTTGATAATGCGTAATCGCCAGCTTGCCGTGCTGTTCGTCTTTGGCGGCATAGACTTTCAATGCGCGATTTTGTCCGAGATAGTTTTGAATCACGCCGGTTTTGTCTTTGACTTTGCCCTCGACGATGGCAATATAGGCGCGCTCGATTTTGTGCTCGCGAAATTGCGCTTGCAGCTTGCGTTTGGCGCTGTCCGTGCGCGCAAACACCAGCAGCCCGGAAGCGTCGCGATCGAGACGATGCACGATAAAAATCTTGTTCTCGGGATTCAGGCTTTTGATGTGGGCGTAGAGATAGGCGTAAACCGTCTTCTCTTTCTCGTGCTCGGTGGCAATGGTGAGCAGATTGTGTTTCTTGTGAATGACGAGAAGATGTTCGTCCTCAAACAGAATATCAAGCTCTTTGTGCAAGCGCTTGGTAAAAACTTTTGCGCCGATTTCAACGCGATCGCCCGCCTGCAACACCGTTTTGCCGAGGCGAACCACGACGCCATTCACCTTCACACGATCGTGCTCCAGCAGTTTTTTCAGGCTGTTTTTGGAGGCGCCCGGATGGAGAACGCCCAAATGCTCAATGAGCGTGAGGGATTGTTTAACGGTGGATTTCAAACGCGGTTGTCGTATTGCCGTATGGCCGGCGATGATGAATGAACAAAATCAGTTCGTCCTTAGTCTTTGCGATCCGAGAGCTTGTTGGGAGTTTCAAGCAAGTCGCTGCAAAGGTAACAAAAAAATCGCTCCGCGCAAACGAAAACTCTCGCACGGCCAACACCACGTTCGAGGCCGGCCATTTTGCCCGGCATCTGCACGCGGTTTCGCCTGGGAATGCGGCCATCGCGGTCTGCTCAACCACGACATGGCCGCGGCTGAACACTTCCAAACGTGCATGTCAAAACTCATAAACCTCGCAAACTCTCAACAGCATGACACAATGAGTGTTGACTTTCGAATGAAGATCTCCAGAGAGTCAACACTAAATAGAAACAACAGATTATATCGACCAGAATCCCAGAGGAATTTACCATCTACAATCTTTCATTAGTTTCTAGCCATACTTTATTTCTCGGTAGATTTTGTCGCAATATTAACGACCTGACATCTTGTTTCTTATGAAAAAATGTCGTACTGTCGTGCTCCATTGCTGTTCAAAAATCCCCTTTGGAGGCTTTAGGTATGAGTCGTAAAACAAAACGCATTTGGTGGATCATTGGCGGCCTTGCTGTGTTAGTGGCGCTGGCATTGCCCAAAGTCAGTTCGTTGTGGGGCCGCTCTTCAGCGAGCAAGAACAACGTTGTCGCGGCGAGCGGGCCGCGTGATCAGAGCATGCCGGTACGCATCGCGACGGTGCAGTCGGAAAAGCTGGGCAACCGCATCATGACGGTGGGGACGATACTCTCGAATGAAGAAGTGGATATCCGCAGTGAAATTTCCGGCAAAGCGGAAAAGATCTTTTTCAAAGAAGGCGCGCCGGTAAGAAAGGGCGAACTTTTGTTGAAGATCAACGACGCCGAACCGCAAGCGCAACTCATGCGCGCTCAATATCGCCAGGCGCTTGCCGAAGAACGAGCTGAACGCCAGCGTGAATTGTTTGAAAAAAAACTTGCCAGCCAGGAAGAGTATGATATTGCCATTAATGAATTGAACATTGTGAAAGCCGAACTGCAAATCATTCAGGCGCAAATCAGCAAAACCGAAATTCGCGCTCCGTTTGAAGGCATCATCGGTTTGCGCTATGTCAGCGAAGGCAGCTACCTCTCGCCCACTACGCGCATCACCACGCTGCAAGACATTAATCCCGTGAAAGTCGATTTCACCATTCCGGAAAAATATGCCGCTTCCATGAAACGCGGCGACAAGGTCAGCTTCTCCGTGGAAGGCGTGACGCGCAAATTCGAAGGCGAGGTTTACGCTATCGAAGCGAAGATCGACCCGACGACGCGCACGCTGCACATGCGCGCGCTCAGCCCAAATCCTGAAGGCGTGTTGATTCCCGGCGCGTTCGCCAATGTCGAAGTCGTGTTCAAGGAAAAAGAAACGCTCACGATTCCCGCTTATGCTCTGATTCCCGAACTGAAAGGGCAACGGGTCTTTTTGTATAAAAACGGCAAAGCGGAATCGCAAAGCGTAGAGATCGGCAGCCGTTCGGATGAACGCGTCGAAGTCACGGCCGGTTTGCAGCCCGGAGACACATTGATTACTTCGGGAATCCTGCAATTGCGTCCGGGCATGGCGGTCCGTTCGGCTGAAGCGCAATAAATCTTTCTGTTCGATAAACAAACATGGTCATGATCGAAGTCATCCTCAAACAATTCGAAGCCCCGGATGAAACACGCATTTTTGAAAAGGGCAAGTTTGAAATCGTGAGAATCGCGGGAATGACGATTGGCCGGGCGACTTACGAACCTGGTTGGAAATGGTCGGAACACGTGCGACCGTTGGCAGGCACGGAACTTTGTGAAGTCGAGCATCTTGGAATGGTTTTAGCCGGGCGCGCCGTGGCAGCCATGGCCGACGGCACGGTGAAAGAGCTTGCGCCCGGCACGATATTCTACATTCCACCCGTGCCGCATGATAGCTGGGTCATCGGCAACGAGCCTTATGTTTCGTTGCACTTTTTGGGCGCCGACCACTACTCGAAAAAAGTAGATGTAGGAGAACAATCGCAACATGCGGCCTGAAACATTGTTGCTCCACGCCGGCGTTCCAAAACCAGACCAAGGCGAGCCGTTTCTCCCCGGGCCGGTGTTCGCGGCGCCCTTTCATGCCGCCGGCGATCCAGCCCAAAGCAATTATACCTATGGCCGGTTTCATCATCCAACCTGGACGAATTACGAAAATGCCTTGAGCGCGCTTGAAGGCGGAAGCGCCATTGCATTTGCCTCAGGCATGGCAGCGGTTTCTGCGGTGCTCGGCAGTGTGCTTCACCCCGGAGATGCCGTGCTTATGCCGGCAGACAGTTACTATTCTGCGCGGGTATTGGCGCAAGGCTTTTTCGCGGAAATGGGCGTCAAAACAATACTCGCGCCCACGGCTGGCAATGCGCAAAAATCCCATGTCGCCGGCGCAAAACTAGTTTGGCTCGAAACGCCCAGCAATCCCACACTTGAGGTTTGCGACATTGCGGCAATCTCCGCGGCGGCTCATGAAGCGGGCGCGTTGGTCGCGGTGGATAATACGACACCGACAGTGCTCGGCCAACAACCGCTGGCCCTGGGCGCAGATTTTTCAGTGGCCTCGGATACCAAAGGTTTGTGCGGACATTCGGACTTGATTATGGGACATGTAGCGGTGCGCGACCCCAAATTACTCGAAGGCTTGCGCACTTGGCGCACGCAAATCGGCGCGATTCCCGGGCCAATGGAAACCTGGCTCGCGCATCGTTCCCTGGCAACGCTGGATGTGCGGTTGACCAGACAGTGCCTGAATGCGCTGGCGCTGGCAGAATTCTTGACGCAGCGCGAGGAGATTGGAACCGTGCGCTATCCTGGATTGCGCCGCGATCCCTCACATGCCATCGCCGCCAAACAAATGCACTATTTCGGTAGCGTCGTCAGTTTTGTGCTGCCCAACAAAACGCATGCAGAACGTTTTCTGAGCGCTTGCAACTTGGTTTACGAAGCCACCAGCTTTGGCGGCGTTCACACCACCGCCGAGAGACGCGCGCGCTGGGGCGGCGATAAAATTCCCGAGGGCTTCATTCGCATGAACGCGGGTTGTGAAGCGCTGGAGGATTTACTCGAGGATTTAGCGCAAGCGCTCGAGGCAGCGAGAACCTGAAGTGACGCCTTGATTGCCGCACCATTCCAATTTGGGAATCTCAGAATTTTTATTTGAGTTTAAAGGTGATAACGCCTAATTTTGCGAAAAATTGGTTTCGCTTCTGATCGAATCCTATGACGGCTGCAAGAATCGGCTTCGCCTTGAGGCTTTTGCTGGCGGGAGTTTTCCTTTTCTCTGCTTTCTCAAAATTGCCGGGCGTGGGCCTCTTTGAAATTGCAATCGTGGAGCAAGGTTTGGCTGCCACGCGCGCGCAGGCAGCATATCCGGCGCGATTGCTGATTGCCTTCGAATTGTTTCTCGGCCTCGCGTTGCTGTTTCCGTTTTACTTGAAACGCGCCATTCTCCCCTTGGCGATGGCGACGTTCGTTGGCTTCATTGCTTTGCAGGGTTATCAATTGACGTTGGGCGAGCAGACGCAGGATTGCGGCTGCTTCGGCGAGCTTTTGCCCATGTCATCCGCCGAATCCCTGATAAAAAATGTTATTCTGCTGGGATTGAGCTTCTGGCTGTACAAAATCACCCCAGAGCAAAAACGCCGGTCCGCTCTGCCTGCATTGCTGGCCTCGGGCAGCTTGATTACCGTGCTAGCGCTCGCACCAGTGCGTCAGGATTATGAGGCCAACTTTGCGCAGTATACCCAGTTTGAAAAAGCGGGCCGGGTGGATCTGACCCGCGGCGACAAGCTGGTCGCCGTGTTCAATGCCGATTGCGAACATTGCCAGGAAACCGCGCAGATGCTCGACGAGCTGGCAAAAAAAAACGCGGCAATTCCAAAAATCTATGTGCTGATGTTCAGTGAAGACGAAGCCGCCATTTCCGCATTTTCAGAAAAAACCCATACGAATTATCCGTATCACCTGATCACGGCGAGCGAGTTCTTTGATTTGATCGGCGACAGCCCGCCGCGCGTGTTTTGGCTGCAAGACGGCCGCATCAAGGCGCGCTGGGATGATCAATTCGCCGAGAGTATTCTTGCGGCGTTCGATAGGCAAACCACAGCGCTGACCCGGTGAACGATTACCTCGTGTTTCTTGGCCCCAAGAGATTTTAGTGCGTGTAACCTGTAACACAAAATAGGAGATTTTGCTATGCTACTCAATCGTGTTTTCCGCTTCGCGGTTGTTTCTATTTTTGTTCTGTCATGCCAATTTGCGCTGGCGCAAGAAGGCGAAAAGGACGCCAACAACGGCAGTGCAATCAAAGGCCCGAAAATTCAATTTGCAGAAACCAGTTTCAACTTCGGCACAGTCGCGCAAGGCACGGCCGTGAAACACGTGTTCAAATTCAAAAACGTCGGCACGGACACGCTCAAAATCGAGAAGGTAAAAACCACCTGCGGCTGCACGGCGGCAGAAAGCTCGAAAATCATACCGCCCAATGCCGACGGCCAAATTTCCGTCACCTACAACACCGGCTCTGCGGTGGGCAAGGCTTCCAAGACGGTTTATGTTTTTTCCAATGATGTGGAAGCCAAGCAACGCAGCATTTCAGTTCATGGCTTCGTCGAGGGCAAAGACGAAGATGAGAGTGAGATGTAGGCGTAAGGCTATTTCTTCTGTTAATGGCTGAGACCAACAAATATTTCCTCGTCACTTCCCGCCTGGGTTTCCGTTCCTGGCGGGAAGATGATCTTCCCCTCGCTCTCGGCCTGTGGGGCGATTACGAAGTGACAAAACTGATAGATGCCCGCGGCCCGCTCACAACGAATCAGGTTCAGGATCGTCTTAAAAAAGAAATCGCCACGGAGAACGAACACGGCGTGCAATACTGGCCGATTTTTCTTCTTGAAACCGACGAGCATGTGGGCTGTTGCGGATTGCGGCCCTACGATTTGCCCAACAGAATCTACGAGATTGGTTTTCACATTCGCTCGACGCACTGGCGACGCGGCTATGCTGTTGAGGCGGCACGTGCCGTCATGAAATACGCATTCGATACGCTCAAAGCCAGCGCCCTTTTCGCCGGGCATAATCCCAAAAATGAAGCTTCCCGCCTTCTTTTGGACAAGCTAGGATTTCGTTACACGCATGATGAATATTATCCGCCCACGGGATTGAGGCATCCGTCGTATTTGTTGGAAGCCGACGAGTATGCTAATCTTCAATTGGGTGCCGAGTAGTCATGAAAGATTACCACATCAACATCTTTTACAGCGCCGAAGACGGCGGTTATATCGCCGACATCCCTGATTTGAAAGCTTGCTCAGCGTTCGGCAAGACGCCATCAGAAGCGCTCAAGCAAGTTGAGATTGCCAAAAAAGCTTGGCTGGAAGCAGCTCGCACCGAGGGTAAGCCCGTTCCCAAGCCAAAATATCGTCCGGTTATCTATCAAGCGCCTGCATACGCTTCGGCGGCTTGATTGCGGCGGTTGAGCTAAATTTTTGGGTTCTACAGATCAGTCTGCATATTTCTCAATTCGACTTATGTATGATTGTGGAGGTTCAAATATGAAAACCATTCAATTGACAATCGAAGATGATTTGTTAGACCGCATTAATCAAGAGATTACTCAAAAACAAACCAACTTATCTGCGTTTGTCAGGGAATCACTTATTCATTATCTTCAGAGGTTAGAAATCCGAGAATTGGAAAAGAAGCACCGCAGCGGTTATAGCAAGCATCCCGTCGAAAAAGGTGAGTTTGACGTTTGGGAAGACGAACAAATGCAAAATCAAAACTGGGCGCCTTAATCACCAAATTGCCTGATGCAAAAATGTCTGAAATCAAACCAGGCTTGCTTTTTGCCCTCGGGTTCGATGATTGAAAAACCAGCGAAGCTTGATGCACATGCCGCCTCTGCCTTGGCGAATCGTTCCCACAAAATGATGTAACGGTGCTAAAGTTGATTACGATGTGTTCAATATAATGTTAGCATAACTCATTCGAAGGATCAGAAACGCATGCCCATCAACAACCTCATGACCAACTCTGATGTCGTCGTCATTGGCGGCGGCCCCGCCGGTTCCACCGTCTCCGCCCTTATTGCACAACATGGTTACAAGGTTCAGCTTTTTGAGCGTGAAAAATTCCCGCGCTTTCATATCGGCGAGTCGTTGATTCCCGAAACCTATTGGGTGCTCAAGCGGCTCGGTATGCTTGAGAAAATGAAGAACAGTCACTTCGTGAAAAAATACAGCGTGCAGTTTGTCAACGCCTCAGGCAAGCTCTCCGCGCCATTTTACTTTTGGGACAACAAGCCGCATGAATGCTCGCAAACCTGGCAGGTGGTGCGCAGCGAATTCGATTTGATGATGCTCAACAACGCGCGCGAACACGGTGTTGTAGCGCACGAAGGCGTGCGCGTGCGCGACGTGTTGTTCGACAATCAGCGCGCGGTGGGCGTCAAAATTCAATTGCCGGACGGCACACAGCAGGAAGTCAGCGCGCGCGTCGTTGTTGATGCCAGCGGCCAGAGCGGCTTGCTGCAAAATAAATTCAAGCTGCGTGTCTGGGATCCGATTCTCAACAAAGGCGCGATTTGGACCTACTGGCAGGGCGCTTATCGCGACAAAGGCCGCGACGAAGGCGCGACCATGGTTCTACAAACCGCAAACCGGTTGGGATGGTTTTGGTACATTCCGCTGCACGATGATCGCGTCAGCGTCGGCGTGGTTGCGCCGTTCGATTATCTCTTCAAAGGCCGCAATAGCCACGAGGAAACTTATAACGAAGAAGTCGAGCGCTGTCCGGCCGTGCAAGAACGCGTGTCCTCCGGCAAGCGCATCACCGGTTACTTCGCCACCAAAGATTATTCTTATCGCGCCACACAAGCGGCCGGCGAGGGTTGGGTCACGATTGGCGATGCTTTCGGCTTTCTCGATCCGCTGTATTCCTCCGGCGTGTTGCTCGCATTGAAATCCGGTGAAATGGCCGCCGATGCCATCGTCGAGGGTTTTCAAAAGAAAGATTTGTCTGCGGCGCAGCTTGGCCAGTGGGGCGAGCTTTTCAATCAAGGCGTCGATCGCATGCGCCGTTTGGTGTGCGAGTATTACGACGGCTTCAGCTTTGGCAATTTCGTGCGCAACTATCCGCATTTGCGCGGCACGGTGACGGACTTGTTAATCGGCGATCTGTTTACCGATCGCGTCGATGAAGTCTGGGCGCCGATGGAATCTTTGTATGCCAACGGCAAAACGCTGCCGCCACGCTGGGACTCCGGCACGCCGCCGGACGTTGCCGCGAATAAAGCCAATGAGCTGATTTTGCCGGAAGGGCTTCGGCCGTAAAATGTTATTGCATTTTTCCCAACAAGGACAAGCCGCAACCAAACAAGGGAACAACCGCAAATAAGCGCGAATGAACGCGAATAAAATATTAGCGTTCATTCGCGTAGATTAGCGGTTGAAAATGTTTGCTGAAAAAGCGAAGAGTGCACTTTTAATAGAATAAGGAGAATGGCATGGCAGAAAAAAAGATCATTGCAGTCGTGGGCGCAACCGGCGCACAAGGCGGCAGCCTGGTTCGCGCCATTTTGAGCGAACCGAATAGCGGTTTCACCGCGCGCGCCATTACCAGAGAAGCCAGTTCGGACAAAGCGAAAGAGCTGGCCAAGCTAGGCGCCGAGGTTGTTGCCGCCGACATTGACGACGCCGAGAGCATGAATCGCGCGTTTGCCGGAGCGTATGGCGCGTTTTGCGTAACGTTTTTCTGGGCGCATCTTTCTCCGGAAAAAGAACTGGCTCAGGCGCAAATCATGGCCCAAGCCGCAAAACATGCCGGTCTGCAACACGTCATTTGGTCTACGCTCGAAGATACACGCAACTGGGTTCCGCTCGACGACAATCGCATGCCCACCCTGCACGGCAAGTACAAAGTCCCACACTACGACGCCAAGGGCGAGGCCAATCAATTCTTTACAGCGCTCGGTCTGCCGGTGACGATACTGAATACCTCATTTTATTGGGACAATTTTATCCACTTTGGCATGGGGCCGAAAACTGGCCCGGACGGCAAGCTGGCAATCACGATGCCCATGGGCGACAAAAAGCTGCCGGGCATTGCCGCCGAAGATATTGGCAAATGCGCCTTTGGCATTTTCAAGAAGGGCCGCGAGTATATTGGCAAGACGGTCGGCATTGCCGGCGAGCATTTGACCGGCGCGCAGATGGCGGCCGCATTGACGAAGGCCCTGGGCCGGGAGGTGCGCTACAACGACGTGCCGCCGGAAGTGTACCGCAGTTTCGGCTTCCCCGGCGCCGATGATGTTGGCAATATGTTCCAGTTCAAACGCGACTTCAATCACGACTACTGCCGCGCGCGTAATCTCGAGGCCTCCCGCGCGCTCAATCCGGCATTACTAACTTTCGAGAAATGGCTGGCGCAAAACAAAAGCCGCATTGCGATTGACTAACCGGCTCAACGTTTCGGCTTCCCGATCGATTAAAAGTGAGCCCTTTGCGATTCAGGCAAAGGCTTTTCTGTAAGCGGATTTCGCAAGCCGGCGGATAAAACCTCCACGGTTCATTCGCCCGCTTCGTTCAAGGCGAGTACATTTTTTTGACTCGTTCGCGAGGAGAAAGGACATCATGAGAAGAAATCTACTTACGCTCCTGACAGTATTTTCAACTTGCGGTTTCACCCTACCGGTTGCAGCCCAACATTCCGTAGCGCGTTTGTGGAACGAGGAGCTGTTGCAAGCCATCCGAAAGGATTTTGCCCGGCCCACCGTGCATGCCCGCAATCTTTTTCACTTTTCAATCGCGGTGTATGATGCCTGGGCGGTTTACGACAATATTGCGCAAACCTATTTATTGGGCAAAACTGTGAACGGATATGCCTGCACATTCAACGGCATTTCTGCGCCGGCCAAAGTGCACGCGGCGCGCGAAGAAGCCGTGAGCTACGCCGCGCACCGGCTCATTACGCATCGCTTTCAAAACTCTCCCGGCGCGGCGCAATCGCTGGCGCGCTGTGATTCATTGTTATCGGCGCTGGGCTACAGTCCCGCGATTACTTCAACGGATTATGCCTCCGGCTCGGCGGCGGCGCTGGGCAACTATATCGGCCAGAGTTTAATCGAGTTCGGTTTGCAAGATGGTTCCAACGAGCAGAACAGTTATGCCTATCAGCATTATGCGCCGTTCAATCCGCCATTGATCACATTGTTGCCGGGCAATCCCGATTTGATTGATCCCAACCGTTGGCAGCCGCTGACGCTCGAAGTCTTCATCGATCAGAGCGGCAACGTCATTCCCGGCAGCACGCCCAAATTCCTCAGTCCGGAATGGGGTCAAGTATCGCCCTTTGCCCTCACGCCGGCTGATCGCGCGATTTACCAGCGCGACGGCTATGACTACTGGGTGTATCATGATCCTGGCGCGCCGGCCTATCTTGACACGGCAAATGCCGGCAGCGAGATTTCCGAAATTTATAAATGGGCATTCTCGTTGGTAGCGACCTGGTCTTCTCACCTTGACCCGACCGACGGCGTGAGGTGGGACATTTCGCCGGCGTCGATTGGCAATGTGCAACAGCTTCCCGAAAATTTCGAAGATTTACGGAATTTCTACGATATGTTGGAAGGCGGTGACCCCGGCATTGGGCACGCCGTGAATCCCAAAACCGGGCGGCCCTACACGCCTCAAATCGTTCCGCGCGGCGATTACACCCGCGCGCTGGCGGAGTTCTGGGCGGATGGCCCCAACTCTGAGACGCCGCCAGGCCACTGGTTTACGGTTTTGAATTATGTCAATGATCATCCGGCTTTTGAAAAACGGTTTCGCGGTACGGGCCCGATCGTCGAAGATTTGGAATGGGATGTGAAGGCCTATTTTGTTTTGGGCGGCGCCGTGCATGACGCCGCGATTTCAGCCTGGGGCATCAAAGGTTGGTACGACTACGTTCGCCCCATCTCGGCAATCCGCTGGATGGCGGATCGCGGGCAAAGTTCTGATCCCAATCTTCCGCATTATTCTCCGCTCGGCCTGCCTTTAATTCCCGGTTTCATTGAAGTCGTGCTGGAAGGCGATTCGCTGGCGCAATTGGATGCCGCGAATTACGGCAAAATTAAAATCAAGGCCTGGCGCGCGCATGATTTTATCAACGATCCCGAGGTTGATGTTGCCGGCGTGGGTTGGATTCTCGGTGAAAATTGGTGGCCGTATCAGCGCCCAACCTTCATTACGCCGCCGTTTGCCGGCTTTGTTTCCGGGCATTCGACGTTCTCGCGCGCTGCGGCGGAAGTCATGACGCTGCTCACCGGCGACGAATATTTCCCCGGCGGCATGGCTGAGTTTCAAGCGCTGCGCAACGAATACCTGGTTTTTGAAGATGGTCCGAGCGTCGATTTAAAGCTGCAATGGGCAACCTATCGCGACGCCTCGGATCAATGCAGCCTCTCACGGATTTGGGGCGGCATTCACCCGCCGGTGGATGATATGCCCGGCCGCTTAATCGGCAGAAAGATTGGCGTCAATGCGTTTTTGTACGCCGAGCGCTATTTCAATGGACAAATTACTCATGTTGCACAGGCGCCAGCGATTGCTGCGCCGCCTGCAACATTTACAGCGCGAGTCTTTCCCAATCCCGTCAGCAGCGGCAAGAGGGTGACGGTGGAATTAAATCAACCAGCCTCGCCGCTCGTGGTGCAATTGTACAATATTCAAGGGCAATTGGTACGCACGCAAACGGCGGCGGTCTCTCAACAGCAACAGCAGTTCATGCTGGACACGAATGCGCTGGCCTCCGGAATTTATTTCGTGAGAATTGCAGGCACCGCGTGGACTATATCACAGCGCATTCTGGTTTTGAACAACTAAAAACGGCAATCCGATGAAAAACTCCGTTCACGGCATCCACCATCTCACTGCCATCGCCGGCGAGGCGCAGGAGAATCTGAATTTTTACACCGGCGTGATGGGCATGCGTTTGGTGAAGAAAAGCGTCAATCAAGACGCGCCCGATACCTATCATTTGTTCTATGCCGACGGCGCCGGCACGCCCGGAACCGATCTCACGTTTTTTCCCTGGCCGGGCATGGGGCCCGGACGGCTGGGAACCGGCCTGGTCGTGGAAGTTCCTTTTGCCGTTCCAAAAGGAAGTCTGAAGTATTGGCGCGAGCGTTTCGACAAGATGGGCGTGAATTACGGCGCGCTTGAAACGCGCTTCGGCGAAACCACGCTGCCTTTCAAAGATCCGCACGGCTTGCAACTGGCGCTGGTGGAAACGGATGACGCACGCGCGTTTGTGCCGTGGGAAAAAAGCGCGGTTCCAGTTGAGCATCAATTGCGCGGCATGCACAGCGTGCGGCTATGGGTACGCCGCCTCTCCCCTACCGCAGAAACGCTCACCGCAAGCATGGGGTTCTCGCTGCTCGGCTCCGAACAAGACTGGTCGCGCTATCTGGTTGATGGCGGCGGCTCCGGCAAAATCATCGAGGTGAAAGAGCTGCCGCAACAATCTCGCGGACGCTGGGGAAGCGGCGCGGTGCATCACGTTGCGTGGCGCATGAAAGATTCCGAGGAGGAAATGGCGATGCGCGAGAATCTTTTCAACGATGGCCTCTTCCCCACCGAGCAAATCGATCGTTTTTGGTTCAAATCGGTTTATTTTCGCGAGCCGGGTGAAGTGTTGTTCGAGTTGGCCACCGACGGCCCCGGCTTTGATCGCGACGAAGATATGGAACACTTGGGCGAGCAACTCATTTTGCCGCCGTGGCTGGAACCGCAACGGCAGCAGATCGAAGCGGCGCTGCCGCGTTTGGAGATATCGAGACAGCAATAAGCTGATGCCGGCTGAATTTCTAACTTGAGGGAATTCTTCATGAAGAAAATGCCTGTGATTCTTTGTGCCACCGTGTTTATGGCGATTTTCGCCTCCGCTCTCCATGCCCAAGAGGATCATCCGCTCGTATCGCGCTATGCCGGATCGACGATCCAAAAGAAAGATGCCGAAGAGTTTGGCGAATACAAATTGATTACCGGCCGGACCGCACAGGGAGAATTTCTCGGCGAAACCCTCAAGGGCAAAGTCACACGCATCGTCTATGGAAATCCTGAAGGCCGTTCCACTTTGGAGATTTTTAGCAATTATCGCAAGGCCCTTGAAGCCGCTGGTTTGAAAGTGATCTATACATGCGAGCTGGATAACTGCGGCCCGGCTTATGCGCGCAGCGCTTGGAATCGCTACAACGGCTTGTTTGCCGCATCGGATGGCGACCCGCGCTATCTTGGCGGAAAGATCGCCGACGACGGCGGCACGGCGTACCTCGCGCTCATGGTAGGCCGCAACCGCACGCAGCTCGATATCGTCGAAATCATGGGCATGGAGGAAGACATGGTCGTCGTAGACGCCGCTGCCCTGGCCAAAGGACTTGAGGCCGAGGGCAAGGTCAGCGTCTATGGCATTTATTTCGATACGGACAAAGCCGACATCAAACCTGAATCGAAGCCCGCGCTTGATGAAATTGCAAAATTATTGAAAAACCGCGCCACTCTTAAACTCTACGTGGTTGGACATACAGACATGACAGCAAGCCTCGAGCACAACCGCACGCTCTCCGCGGCAAGGGCGCAAGCCGTGGTCAAAGCTTTGGTGACGGATTACGGTATTGCCGCCACCCGGCTCGAGGGTTACGGCGTTGGGCCGTTAGCGCCGGCAGCTTCAAATGCGAGCGCCGAGGGTCGCGCCAAGAATCGTCGCGTTGAGCTGGTGGCGCGCTAAAAAATCTTCGCTCCTCGAGCAAACGGAATCATGAAATTTGCCAAATGGGTTTTTCTCATCGCCGGCATTTACGGCATTCTCGCGGTCGCGCCAATGTATTTTTCCGAAGCTCGGATCGCACGCGATTATCCGCCGGCCATCACGCATCCGGAATACTTCTATGGCTTCGCCGGCGTTACGCTGGCCTGGCAATTTGCCTTTTTGATGATCGCCAGCAATCCCAGCCGCTTTCGCTTGATGATGCTACCGGCAGTCGTAGAGAAATTCAGCTACGTCATTGCCGTTTTGTTTTTATATTCGCAACAGCGCGTTAATACGCTCATTCTGAGTTCGGCTGTGATAGATTTGGTTCTGGGTATTTTGTTTGTGCTGGCGTTCTTACGAACGCCGAAGGCCTGAATAATATCAGTCCAAAAACACCTTTCGAAATCACTCAAGGAGATATAATGAGCCTTTCTGCCACCTGCATCCAACGCCCGGTGTTGACTTGGGTGCTGTCGATCATCATCATACTGTTCGGTGTGATCGGCTTCACCTACCTCGGCGTGCGTGAGTATCCCAACGTCGATCCGGCCGTCATCACGGTTGATACGACATATCCCGGCGCGAACGCTGAGGTGATCGAATCGCAAATCACCGCGATTCTTGAAGAAGACATCAGCGCCGTACCCGGCATTCGCACCATCAATTCCACCAGCCGCGAAGGCCGCAGCAGCATCACGATTGAATTTGATCTGAGCGTTGACCTGGAAACCGCGGCCAACGACGTGCGCGACAAAGTCGCCGGCGCTGTGGGCAGCCTGCCGCCGGATGCTGATCCGCCTCGCGTCTCCAAAGCCGATGCCGATGCGTTTCCCATTATCGTGATCAATATCAGCAGCAACACGCGCAACTTGTTGCAACTAAGCGAACTCGCGGACAAAACGTTCAAGGAACGGCTGCAAACCGTTCCGGGCGTGGCCGAGGTGCGCATCTTCGGCGAAAAGCGTTATGCCATGCGCCTGTGGATGGATCCGAACAAGCTCGCCGCGTATCAAGTCACAGCGCTGGATGTGCGTAGCGCGCTCAATGCCGAAAACCTCGAACTGCCCTCCGGCCGCATTGAGGGCAACGACGTTGAATTGACCGTGCGCACCTTGAGCCGCTTGGAAAAACCGGAAGAGTTCAACAATCTTATCATTCGTGAACAGGACGGCCGGCTGGTGCGCTTCAGCGACATCGGCTATGCCGAGCTGGCGCCGGAAAACTTGCGCCAATCTTCGAAAGGGCTGGCCGGTCCACGCGTGGCAGTTGCCGTTGTGCCGCAGCCCGGTTCCAATCACATCGCGATTTCTGATGAATTCTTTCGCCGCCTCGATGAGATCAAAAAAGATTTGGGCGATGACATAGCATTGAGCATTGGGTGGGATACGACGCAATACATTCGCAAATCCATCTCCGAAGTGCAAGAAACCATCTTCACCGCCTTCGGCCTGGTGGTGTTGATCATCTTTCTTTTCTTGCGTGATTGGCGCACCACCATCATTCCGGTATTTGCCATTCCGATCTCACTCATCGGCGCTTTCTTCATCATGTATCTCGCCGGCTTTTCCATCAACGTGTTGACGCTGCTGGGATTGGTGCTGGCCATCGGGCTTGTCGTGGACGATGCCATCGTGGTGCTGGAAAACATTTATGCCAAAATCGAAGACGGCATGAGTCCTATCGAGGCCGGACTCAAAGGCTCGAAGGAGGTTTACTTTGCCGTGATCTCCACCACGATCGCGCTCATTGCGGTATTCATGCCCATCGTCTTTTTGCAGGGCCTCACGGGACGGCTTTTCAAAGAATTTGGCATCGTGATCGGCGGTTCGGTGGCAATTTCGGCTTTTATCGCGCTCACGCTCACGCCGATGTTGAGCAGCCGCTTAATCAAGGCCCATGCGCACCATAGCTGGTTTTACCGCAAGACCGAGCCATTCTTCGTAAAATTGATCAGCGCTTACGAAAACTCTCTCGCTTCGTTCATGCGTATGCGCTGGCTCGGTTTTGTCGCCATCCTGTTTTCCGTGGGTTTGATGCTGGTTTTTGGTGCAATTCTGCCGCAAGAGCTGGCCCCCATGGAAGATCGCAGTCGGTTTCGTCTGATTTCCACTGCGCCCGAAGGCACCTCGTTTGAGCGCATGGAAAAATACATGGACACCGTTATCGAGTTGGTGAGAAACGAAGTTCCGGAAGCGGATGCCGTCATCGCCAATACCTCCGGATATGCGGGCGGCGCGAATGCGGGCAACACAACTGTGACGTTGGTTCCGCCGGAACAGCGCCAGCGCTCGCAGCAGGAAATTGCCGAAGCCATGTCGCGTTCTGTGAGAAGTTTGAACGACGCGCGCACCATCGTTAACCAGGAACAAACCATCGCCGTTGGCGGCGGCATGGCGCGTTTCGGTTTGCCGGTGCAATACGTGATTCAAGCGCCGAACTTTGCGAGACTCAAGGAGATATTGCCGAAATTCCTGGAAGAAGCGAACGATCATCCGGCTTTCAGCGCGGTGGATTTGAATT
>SZPB01000103.1 GCA_030263535.1 Cytophagia bacterium CHB2 | reverse complement strand
CTTGCAGAAATATCCGCCGCTTGCTATCATCAACGACATTTTGCTGGACGGCATGCGCGTGGTCGGAGAGTTGTTCGGCTCGGGCCAGATGCAACTGCCGTTCGTGCTGCAATCCGCCGAAACCATGAAAGCCGCGGTGAAATACCTCGAACCGCACATGGAACGCGCGGAAGGCGCGGCCAAGGGCACAATGGTGCTGGCCACGGTGAAGGGTGACGTGCATGACATCGGCAAGAATTTGGTGGATATTATCGTTACCAACAACGGCTATCGCGTCGTCAATCTCGGCATTAAAGTTTCGATTGAGCAGATGCTGCACGCTGCCGAGGAGCACAAGGCCGATGTCATCGGCATGAGCGGCTTGCTGGTCAAATCGACGCTGATCATGAAAGAGAATCTCGAAGTGCTCAACGAGCGCGACATCAAAACGCCGGTGATACTCGGCGGCGCGGCGTTGACGCGCAAGTATGTGGAAGAAGATTTGCGTGCGATTTATCACGGGCCGCTGGCGTATGGCAAGGATGCCTTCGCCGGTTTGCATTTTATGCAGGAAATCTGCGGCAGATCGCCGGCGCCGGCTGGGAAGCGAAGATCGAAAAGCGAAAGTCGAAAATCGCGGCCTTCACGGCAGGCTGATCAGAGCATCACAATCGCCTCGTCCAATGAAACGCCGTCCTGGCAGCCGGTGGAGATTCCCCAATTGCCGTTTTTCGGAACGAAGATCGTGCGTGATATTTCTCTGGCCACCGTTTTTGACTATCTCAATCCCATCGCGTTGTTTCGCGGCCAGTGGCAAGTTCGCCGCGGCAATCTGGCGCTCGCGGAATATGATCGCCTGATCAACGAAAAATTCGAACCGATTCTTGCAGAACTGCAACAGCGCTGCATGGCGGAGAACGCCCTGGCGCCGGAGTTGATCTATGGCTATTTCCCCTGCAACAGCGCGGGAAATGACGTGATTATTTTAGATGAAAAAGGCGAGAACGAGATCGAACGCTTCACGTTTCCGCGGCAGGCCGAGGGCAAACGCCAATGCATTGCTGATTTCTTTGCGCCGCTCGATTCCGGCAAGCGTGATGTCATCGGCATGATGATTGTGACGGTCGGGCGCAAAGCTTCGGAGATTTCAAAGAGGCTTTTTGAAAGTGACAAGTATTCCGACTACCTCTATTTTCACGGCTTGAGCGTGGAAACCGCCGAGGCGCTGGCGGAATATTGGCACAAGCAAATGCGCGCGGAGCTTGGCATCGCGCACGAAGACGCCAAAGAGATTCGCGATTTGTTCCGGCAAACCTATCGCGGAGCGCGCTATTCTTTTGGCTACCCCGCCTGCCCGCATCTTGAAGATCAGGTCAAGCTTTTTCGCCTGCTTGATCCGAGTCGTATTGACATCTCACTCACGGAAGAATATCAACTCGTGCCGGAGCAATCGACTTCGGCGATCATCGTGCATCATGCAGCAGCAAAGTATTTTAATGTGTGAGAGTTGGAGGCGAACCGAATTTTTTAAGACAGGTCATTAGCAGGAATTATCGTCCGGGCGAGGGAATGCCGCTGCCGCAACACCTCCGCCATAACGATACTTGCGGCGTGACTCAGAGAAAGTGAAGTCGCGCCGCCCACCGTGGGAATGCGCGCAAACCCATCACAAAATTCCCACAGCGCGCCGGATAACCCGCGGCGCTCACCGCCAATGGCAAGCATGATCGGGGCCGTCAAATCCACTTCATGAATCGTCCTTTTAGCTCCGCCAATACATCCCCAAAATTTTATTCCCAGACGGCGAAAAGGCGTCAATAATTTTTCGATATTTTCTATTTGAACGAGGGGCATTCGCTCGTAGGCGCCGGAAGAGGCGCGCGAAACCGCGGTGGCATCGAAATTCCATACATGCTTTTTGAGAAACACAGCATGCGCGCCCATGGCCTCTGCGGTGCGCAGAGTATAACCGAGATTTTGCGCGTCCTCCGTGCCTTCAATCAAAAGAAAAAAGGCAGGTTGCTCGTTGCGGCGACTTTGTTCCAAAAGCTCGGTAACGCTCATCTCCGGCTTGGGTGTACAAATGGCCGCCAAGCCGCCGTGTGATCGACCCTTTGTCAACGCCGCAAGCTCCTCTGGCGGCGCAAATTTGATGGGAACACCCTGCGCCTCCGCAGCTTCAAGCACCTCTTGCACGCGCTTGACAGGGGTGTTTTGTTTCACCAAGAGAAGTTGAAATTTTCTCTGACGCGCCAGCAGCGCAGGGAGAATACATTGTTTGCCTTCTAGAATTTCCATACTCATGCTGATGATCCCAGGCCATTCAGAATTTTAGGTTGTTTTGGTGATTTGCAAATTTGACTTTGAAGGGGTGAGGCATATAAAAAATCGGCAAATTCAACAAAGTGACTGTAATTTAAAAAGTGCAAATGCTTCCATCAGGCTCCGGCGATTTGCAGGTAAAATATCAAATTTTACAAAAAAAGTTGAGATTTTATTGAGAAAATTTCTTATATCCGTGCGTCTTTGAATAGAGTAACTTTATCATCCCTCTCCGCGCGCATCATCCGATTGCCGAAATCTCAAACAAGAAAAGACGCTCCCGTCTTGTTTTGAAGGGGAAAACAATGTGCCAGATCGGTTTAGTTGCGAAGGATGCTCAACTGAGCGAATTTATTGGCAATGCGATACAAGAAAGCGTTGCTTGTCAAGTGATCAACCTGGATGATCTCCAGCTCAACCCCACCATCTCCCATCCCTTCCATCTCTTGCTCATCGACTGGCTGGCCCTGGAAAAATCACCAAGACTTGCAGAGCATTTCACCCGCATAAACCCAGAGGCCACCGTCATCGTGCTGGCAGCAGAGGGATATTCTCACCGCGCGGAAGTGCTTGCCGCACTCGGTGTGGAAGAAATCATTGTTTTTCACGAGGACAAACGTCCGGCAATCGCCTTGCTGTCGAAGAAGATCGCCTCACTGAAACATTTGCAGACCCTGCAAGAAAAATTGCGCCGCGAGATACGCCAAAGCCAGATTGTCGCCAAAAGCCGCGTCATGAAGGAGTTGATGTGCCGATTGCCGCTGCTTGGCGCTTGCGATTCTACCATTCTTCTCACCGGTGAAACCGGCACAGGCAAAGAATTGATCGCGCGCGCGATTCATTATCTTGGTCCGCGCGCCGGCAAGCCATTTGTAACAATTGATTGTGGCGCCCTCCCGGAACATCTGGTGGAAAATGAATTATTCGGGCATACCCGCGGGGCTTACAGCGGCGCTGACAGCGCGGGCGTCGGTTTGATTCAGGAGGCAGACGGCGGCACGCTGTTTTTGGATGAAGTCGAAGCCTTGCCAATGAGCACACAAGCCAAATTTCTGCGTTTTTTGCAGGAGCGGCAGTACCGTCCGTTAGGTCAATCGAAATACCAATGCGTTGATTTGCACGTTATCGCAGCCACCAATCAAAATCTTGCGCAGGCGGTTTCGCGGAGAGAATTCCGCCAGGATTTATATTATCGCCTGGAGGGGCTCAATCTTTTTTTGCCGCCGCTGCGCGAAAGAAAAGCCGATATTCCGGCGCTGGCTTATTACTTTCTCAAAAAGTATTCTCAAGAAGGCATGCCGCACCCTCCGGAGTTACCCGAGGAAATCTTGCGGAGCTGGCTAAACTATGATTGGCCCGGTAATGTTCGTGAGTTGGAAAACAAAACTCGGATGCTTCTCACGGAAACGCCCGGTGCTCCTCTCCTCAAAGAAGAAATTTTTCCCGCCCCGAAATCGAGTATTCGCCCCTTGTTCGAAGTTCGCCACGAAGCGTTAGCGCGATGCGATAGCATTTATCTGCAAGAGCTGTTGACGTTTGCCAAAGGCAATCTCAGCGCGGCTGCGCGTTTGGCCGGCATTCATCGCAAAAGCCTGGCGGGGTTGCTCAAAAAATATGGCATGCGAACTTCGACAAACCCTCCACCGAAGAATAAATTATCCTAGTCTCCACCTAGTGACCTGAGGTGAGCGCCCACCTCAAGAGGTGTGCAAACCTCGCTTGCTAAAGCTCTCTTTGTTCTTGATTTTCGTTCAAAAAATTCATTCAAGATGAGGCGCGCAAGCCTCATTTGATTTCGGCGTTCCTTCCGAAATAAAAAAATCCCTTCCAGAAATTTAAAGAATTATCTCTGCTCCAGAACGTCCGTGATCGTGGCTTGAATGTTGCGAAATGGCCTGACAATGAACTGGCTTATTTGCTAATTGGCCGTTGTTTATCAGTCTGACATCTTGAGAAAACTTATTGAAAACGACGACGTGCGTCGTGCCGCTATCGCCATCCTGCAATATTTGCATGATCACCCGCAGGCAAAAGATAGTTTGAAAGGCATCGCGCAGTGGTGGGTTGGTCAGGAGCAAGCGACGGTAGAAAAAGCGCTAAAGTTTTTGGTAAAGGCGGGTGTGTTGCAAAAGCGGCGTCATCTGTATCGACTAACAGCCTTCAAGGCCGCGTCGCCGAAAACAAATGCGATGGCCCAAACACTGCGGCAACTGTGCGAAAATGATGATAAGACATATGAATTGTGAGGGTGATTTACCTCAACTGAGGCGTAGCGGCCTCAGCGAAATAAACTCTGGTAGAGCTGCGACTTTTATTTTTTCCCCTTTGAAGCATGAGGCAACCATACCTCATAACAAGGTACTGATCTTTTTGGGGGGAAATTTGTTCGGATGAAATTTAAGCAATTAAGTCAGTTCAGAAGAGAAGAAAGAAATGGCTCGAATGTTGCGTGAGTTTCAATGAACTTTCTTCCATAATGCGCAAAGCTTGAGCAGCCGTCGCAATCCTGAAGTGAAAATAATCGCGTAAAAATGCAATCAGGATGAAAAGTCTATTTCTACAAAGGCCCGCTGTTTTGGATTCACCTGTGAGTCCCTCGCCGCGCGCAGGTGGTTCTTATGAAAATGCCCATGCTCATTTGCTCGATGAATTGCGCTGGCTGAATCGAATTTTGTTCGCGCATGTGCTGCGTTTGCGACAGGTCAATTTTTACGATAGCATAAAAGATTTGCGCGGATTCTTTACGGCGGATGAGGAGATTGATGCTTTGTTCGCCGCCGAAGTGCTTGATGATGCGCCCAAAAATAATGGCCGCCCCGCGCAACAGCATGTTGAGCGCCTTTTGCAACAGGCCAAACAACTCCGGGCAGAGATTGAGGTTCGCCTGCAAGCAACCAGCGCGCAGCATCGTTTGTTGCCATTGGTTCAGCTTGCCAACTGTTTTCAACTTAACACCTTTGAACAGCAAGCTGTGTTGATTTGCCTTGCGCCCCAGATCGATGCGCGCTATGAAAAAATTTATGCGTACCTCCAGAACGATCTCACCAAAAAATGCGCTAGTATTGATTTGATTCTCAATCTGCTCTGCCAAACCGCGGCAGATCGCCTGCAAAATCTAAAGTATTTCACTCATGCCGCGCCTTTGCGACGCTTTGATCTGTTGGAACCAGGCGAAAACGATTCCGCATACTCAGCCGCGCACCGTTCACTGCGGGCTGCAACCCGTATTGTTCATTACGCGCTTGACGTCCATGTGGTGGAGGAACGTATTGCCAACGAGGTCGAGTTTCTCTCGCCACTAGCCTGGGAGAAGGTCGTCGTTAATGATCATCTGCGGCAACGTCTGCAAACATTACTCACGGCGAAGGCTGAGAATGACGGGCCTACGCGACGAACGCTGTATTTTCATGGTCGCGCCGGCGCGGGCAAAAAGACCCTGGCGCGGGCGTTGTGTGGCGACCATGGGATTCCACTTCTTGTTGCGGACATGCGCGTGTTACTGACACATCCAGAAACGTTTCAGGAAAAACTGCGCCTGATTTTGCGTGAGGGGCTGTTGCAATCCTGCGCGATTTATTTTGGACATATAGAAAAGCTTACGCAGAATGCGGAGGAACCGGCCCCGCTTTTAATGGCTTTCATGCAGGGAATTGTCGAACTGGGCTGGATAACTTTCCTGGGTAGCGAACTTCCCATGCCTTCTGCCTTGCTTGATTTGCCTGGAATGTTGTCGATTGATATTCCTTCGCCCGATCCCGCGGAGCAACAGGCGCTCTGGCGCTTGCACCTCAATGGCTCTTTTGAAGCCGGTGATCTGCAACCGCTAGAAGAATTGACTACACGCTTCGATTTGAACGGCGGCCAGATTGCCGGCGCGGTGCAGCTCGCCACGCAGGCCGGCCGGTTGGCGAATCCCGCGGGCACGCCGCTCACGTTGCGTGATTTGTTCCGCAGCAGCCGGATTCAATCGCAGCCCAGACTCTCGGCGTTGGCGCGCAAGATCGAACCGAAATATGCCTGGCAGGATCTCGTGCTGCCGGAAGATCAAATGCAGCAACTGCGCGAGATTGCCGATCAAGTAAAGTTCCGTCATGTGGTTTTGCACGATTGGGGCTTTGCCGGCAAACTGTCGCTGGGACGCGGCCTCAATGCGTTGTTCGCCGGCCCCAGCGGCACCGGCAAAACCATGGCCGCCGAGGTGAGCGCCAACGAACTCGGACTCGACTTGTACAAGATCGACCTCTCCGCCGTCGTGAGCAAGTACATCGGCGAAACCGAGAAGAATCTCAACCGCGTCTTCACCGAAGCCGAACACAGCAATGCGATTCTGTTTTTCGATGAAGCGGACGCTCTGCTGGGCAAGCGTTCGGAGGTGAAGGATGCCCACGATCGCTACGCCAACATCGAGATTGCGTATTTGTTGCAGAAGATGGAAGAGTATGAAGGCCTCGTCATCCTGGCCACCAATTTGAAGAAGAATATGGACGATGCCTTTGTGCGACGGCTGCAGTTCGTGGTGGACTTGCCGTTCCCAGACGAGAAGTATCGCCACCGAATTTGGTCGGCCATCTTTCCGTCCAGCACGCCGCTGAGTGAAGAGATTGATTTCAAGCTGCTCGCTAAAAAACTGAAGATTACCGGCGGCAACATCAAAAACATCGGCCTGAAAGCCGCTTACTTGGCGGCCGCCGAGGGCGGAGCGGTGCGCATGCAGCACGTGGTGCGCGCCACCAAGCGGGAGTTCCAGAAGATGGGCAAGCTGTACGTGGAATCCGATTTCTATCGCGAAGGAAAGGTACTGGATTGAGATGAGCGATTCCGCCATTGCCGCCGTGGGCTCGACTCTGATTGCCCTGCTGCGGCAGAACATGCTCGATTACGTGGCCGCGCCCGAACAAATCGCGCTGGTGTCGCCCGCGGAGGCGGCGGGCCAGGACATTCGCTTGTCCCTGTTCCTCTATTCCGTGGTCGAGAATCCCTATTTGAAGAACGACAACCCACGGCAAGTGAATTCAACCAGGCTGGTTTATCCGCCGCTCTCGCTGGATCTGTACTACTTGCTCACCACCTATCCGGCGGAAGGCATTCCGGACTTGACCGAGCGCATGCTGCAGGCCCACCGCATTTTGGGCCGCGCCATGCGGGTCTTCTATGATCACGGCAACCTGGCGGGTACCATTTTGCAGGGCGATTTGGCCGGCAGTGGCCTGGAGCTGCGCCTCACGCTCAACCCGATCACGGTTGAAGATCTCACCCGCATTTGGAGTGTCTTTCCGAACCGGGATTATCGCACCTCGGTGAGTTATCTCGTCACCCCCGCGCCGCTCGATTCGGAAAGAAGCGACAGCGCACAACGTGTGGTAGCGAAACAAGCGGACCATGATCACATGGTTCCGGCACAGGAGAATCGCTGAATGGCGCTCCAACAGCCGTATGTCACCAACCGCTTCATCGCCTATGCCGGCGATCGTCTCACCACCACGCTTTCGCTCGCCGTGGCGGTGTTCGATGAATTCACGCTGGAAATGCCGGCCACCGGGATCGAAGTGGTGATCGAAGAGGGCAGAAACAAACGCGTGGCGGTGCGCAATCGCAGCGGCTATTTCTGCTTCAACAATCTGCTGCCGCAAACCTATACAGTGGCGGTGCGGCCGGATCCTGCGGCGGGCAACTGGTTTGTTGCGCAGACCCGGCAGATCATCGTGCCGCGGCCGAATCACCTGCATCCGGTTGAGGAGTTCATTCTCAAAACCACGCCCGCGTATCCCTTTCCGGCGCATGCCAACTTGATCAGAGGGATGGTTGTCGTTGACCCGCAGGCGGTGCCGCTGGTTCCGGTTATCGGCGCGGCGGTGACGGCGGCGGCGGAGTTCATTGATCCCACCCGGCCTCCGGCCACGGTTACTGATCAAAACGGCGAGTTTGCCCTGTTTTTGAGAGACGTGGAACTGGAAGACGATGAGCCTTTTGTCAAAGAAATCACGCTCACCATTGCCAAGGGCGGGCAGCAAAAACCGATTCAGATCATCAACATGAAGGAAGGCTCCACGGTCAACTTGCAGCGAATCAAATTTCCATGATCATACTGATGAGTCAAGATCCCGGGGCGGCGCAAACGCTCACGGAAGCAGTCAACCCGTATTGTTGCAATCAAGGAGGTAAAGATGTCAACCCTGAGCGGGGCACCAGTGCAAGGGCAAACCGTGCCGGAGAACGGCGGCAGCGCTGCCGCACAAGCACAAACGCCCGAGGAAAAACGCAGTGAGTTGGAGCGCAATTTGACCAAGCTCGACAAGGATTTGCAGCGGCTGAATCAGCTCAACAAAACCTGGAAAGGCGACTTTGCTTTGCTGGATGCGCTTATCAAGGAACTTAAGAAGATTCTCGACGCCTACGAGAAAGCACGGCCGAAGCTGTCCGAGGATTGGAGTGCGCGCGACAGCTACGCCCGCATCCAGGAGCCGATGCTGAAAGAGGCGGTGAAAGAGAATGAGCCAGCAATCCTAAAAATCATTGACGACTGGGGCGGCAAAGAAACAGAGTGCACGCGTGAGCTTGCCGATGCGGAGAAGGCCAAGGATGATGCCGACCAGGCGCTGGCAGCGGCTCAGAAAGACCTCGCCGCCGCTACTGCCGAATTCGAGAAAACCAAGCTGCATCAAAAGCGCATTGAAGATGATCTGAAGAAGTTAGCGGAACTGCAGAAGCAAATCGAAAAAGAGGAGGAAGGCGGCAAATACGCCGTGATGTATTACTTGCTGTTGTATGATTACATTATCATCAAGGACGGCAGCAAGGTGCCGGTCGAAACGACTCGTGAAATGCTCGAGCAGGATTTGGTCGCAAAGTGGCAGGCGATGGACACGGCGCTGCGGGTGATGCGCTTCAAAGAGAAACAGCAGAAGGAAGCCGCGGAAAAATACGACACCAAGAAGAAGGAATGCGAGCAGCTTTCCGCCAGCAAGCGCGCGAAGATTCTCGAAGAGTTGGCAAAATTTCAGTTCTGATACACGCTTCGTGACATTGACATGAAATCAAAGGAGAACCAACCATGCCGGAATATCTTTCGCCAGGCGTATACGTCGAAGAGTTCGAGATCGGCGCCAAGCCGATCGAGGGCGTCAGCACCAGCACCGCCGGATTTCTGGGCGCGACCTTGCGCGGCCCGCTGCGGCCCCGCTTCATCACCGGTTTCGAGGAATTCAAACGCATCTACGGCGGCTACCTCGCGGACTCGTTTCTTGCCTATGCCGTCGACGGTTTCTTCAGCAATGGCGGCCAGCGCTGCTGGGTGGGTCGGGTGTCCGGCGATCTGCCTGACGGCGTGGACGGTGTCGCCACCTCACGGCACGATGGAAAAGTGACTTTCAATGCGATTGGTCCGGGCACTTGGGGCAATCGCGTCGCGGTGAAGATTGAGGCGGGCAGCTTGCAGCTCGAGACTCAGCCGGAACCGTGGGACAAAGTGAAACTCACGGTTATGTATTGGGATGTCGCGCCGCCAACGCCACTGGTTGATCCCACCAAGCCGGAATTCGCCACCGATCCCAATCGCCGCGAGCCGACTTTGCTGGAAGTGTATGACAATCTTTCCGCCAACCCCTCGTCGATCGACTTTTGGGAGACGCGCATTAACAAAAGCTCCAATCTGATCACGGTCGACTACGATCCCGGCGAAACGGAGAACCCGGTGGCCGTAGCGCTGACACTACTCGCGGATCTCGACGAGCCGGGAGATGCTGGCGTTGACGGCGCCGCGCTGGGAGTGACCAACTACACCAGCTCTCCCGACGTGACCATGCCGGATGGCACCATCTACCGCACCGGCTTGCGCGGTTTCGAGCAAATCGATGACATCTCGATTGTGGTCGTACCGAATCATCACGACCTGGGCGTGCCGCTGACGGATCAGATCGTAACGCATTGCACGCAAATGGCTGATCGCTTTGCCGTCCTGCATGCCAACGCTGGCGCACCGATCGACAATGATCTACGGCCGCCGCACGATACCACCTATGCGGCGTTCTACTATCCGTGGATCAAGATCTACGATCCCCGCACCAATAGAGATATGCGCATCCCGCCTTCTGGTCACGTCGCCGGTATCTACGCCAAAACCGATGTTGAACGCGGGGTGCACAAGGCGCCGGCCAATGTCGTGGTGCAGGGCATTACCGGATTGGAAATCCAAATCACCAAGCGCAATCAAGACCTGCTCAATCCCAAGGGCGTCAACTGCATTCGCGCTTTTCCAGGCCGGGGCATCCGCGTGTGGGGCGCGCGCACTTCCTCGAGCAACAGTCTGCGGAAGTACATCAACGTGCGCCGTCTGTTCCTGTTTTTGGAAGAATCCATCGACGAAGGCACGCAGTGGGTCGTGTTCGAGCCTAACAACGAGCGGCTGTGGGCGCGCGTGCGGCAGACCATCACCCAGTTTCTCACCACGGTGTGGCGGGACGGCGCGCTCATGGGGCTGACCCCCGAAGAAGCCTTTTTCGTGAAATGTGATCGCACCACCATGACCCAGGACGACATCGACAACGGCCGGTTGATCTGCATCATCGGCGTAGCGCCGGTCAAACCCGCGGAATTCGTCATCTTCCGCATCACGCAATTCGCCGGCGGTTCCGAAGTCGCCGAGGTGTAAGAGACAATGCGAGCCTGGCCTCCGCCGCAACCCCTGCGCTGGAGCACGGCGCTCCCGCAACTGTGCTGGTTCTCAACTGCTGTACTGATTCAGGAGATTCGATCCTATGGCAAGAAATGATCCCTATCGCAATTTTCGTTTTCGCCTCGAGATTGACGGCATTGATCAAGCCGGTTTCAGCGAGGCCAGCGGCTTCGACATCACCGTCGATCCCATCGACTATCGCGAAGGCGCAGATCCAACCCACGTGCGCAAACTTCCGGGACTCACCAAGTTCGGCAACGTGACCTTGAAGTGGGGCGTGACCGATTCCATGGCCTTGCACGACTGGCACCGCCAGGTGGTGAACGGCGACATTCAGAGAAAGAATCTCGCCATCGTGGTGCAGGGCGAAGACGGGAGTGACAAGGCGCGCTGGAACATCGTGGAGGGCTGGCCGACCAAGTACACGCCCACCACGTTGAATGCCAAAGGCAACGAAGTCGCGATCGAGACGCTGGAAATCTGCAATGAAGGCGTCATTCGCGTGAGTTGATGCGACGCCAATGACACCGGCCTGCTTCGTTGATGGCAGGCGAGTACACTGTTACCTTGAAAAACAGATCCACCATCATTGTCATCCTGGCAGGATCTTGTGAAGTTTTGAGCACGGCGCCACCCGCCCCCCAAATTCCGTCCGTATGACGTTCGGCGTCGCACTTACAAATCAAGGTAACAAAGCACCAGGCGCCGTGCTACTGCCAGCGCGGGCGCGAACTCTTGTTGGAGGATGATGACATCATGGCTTTTCAAACCGAGATCAAATTTACGCTGCCCAAGGGCTACCTCGATGAGCACGGCACCCTGCACAAAGAGGGTGTGATGCGGCTGGCCACCGCCGGTGACGAGATTCTGCCGATGCGCGATCCGCGCGTGCAGTCCAATCCCGCCTACTTGACAGTGATTGTGCTTGCGCGTGTGATCACCAAACTCGGCAGCATTACCGATCTCAATCCCGGCCTGATCGAGAAACTCTATGCCGCCGATCTCTCTTACCTGCAGGCGCTTTACGAGAAGGTGAATGGCGACGGCAAAACCGGCATCACCGCCCGCTGCCCGAAATGCGAGCACAAGTTCGAAGTGGAGATGACCGGCCTGGGGGAAGCATAACCGGCTATCCCCTCGACCGCCTCTACGAGGAGATGGCCTTTGTCGCCTACCACTTTCATTGGTCGCATGAGGAAATCATGAGCCTCGAGCACCACGAGAGGCGGCGCTGGTGCGAGCGGATTTCGAAGATCAACCGCGAGCTGAACAATGAACCGCAGAATGTTTTTGAAATGTAAGCGGGAGCGGAAACATGGCGCGCCCGCTTGATCCCTATGCCGTTTTCCGGTTCGTGGTGCTGATCGAAGGCATCGAAGCCGGCGGCTTCTCCGAGGCCACCGGGCTGCAGGCGGAAACCGAAGTTGAAGACTATCGCGAAGGCGGAGTCAATCTCTTCCTGCACAAATTCGTCAAGACCACGAAATACGGCAATCTCACGCTGAAGCGGGGCATTACCGACGCCGAGCAACTTTGGCGCTGGCACCAGGAAGTGGTGCGCGGCAAGATCGACCGCCGGGACATCACTCTGGTGCTGCGCGATCAGCAGGGCAATGACAAATGGCGCTGGGTGTTCAGCGAGGCCTTTCCGGTGAAGTGGTCGAGCGCGGACCTCAATGCCACCGGCAACAACATCGCGGTCGAAAGTGTGGAATTCGTTCATCGCGGCATTCGCAAGGGATAGGACTCTGCAACGATGGCCCCCGGAACAACGGCACAACTCTATCTCGCCATCAAGCCGAGGCCGAGGCGTCGGGGAATCGGCACAGGCCAGCGCGGCTTTGTGCAGCGCTTATTGCGGCGTCATGGCTGTAAAACGCGCTGGGGCGCCGGACCCGGGCTGGTCTGGCGCAACCAACGGCGCCTGCCCTTGCAGGTGAATCTTTCATTCGAGATGCGCTGCGCGCGCGTTTGGCTGGCCCAATTGGCAGCAGAATTGTGCTGGTCACCGCAGTTTATCGAGCGGCGACAACAACACGCCCATTTCAGGCAATTCGCCGCGACGGTGATGTCCTTACGACAGCAATCGTCGACATTGACGCATCGACACCCGACCGTTGCTGAGCTTCGAAGGGAACTGCTCCTGTTGCCGGGCGCGGGGTTGCCACTTACAAGCGAGCTGCGGCTGACGACGGATCGGATTCGAGAAACTGTGTTCCCGCCCGATACGGCAGGCCGATTTGAAGCCAGTGCTCGACGCCATCAGTCGGGAGAATTCCAGCGAGTTTCGCCGAGGCGGAAGGGGGTGGCATCATCGCCAAAGCTGGACTTCGTGCACGGAAAGCAAGAATGGCGACTGTCGCCGGTTAACTTGTTGCCCCGAACTTTCACCGCCGGAATCGCGGACCGTGTTTCCCACACCGCGTATTCCCGCAGCAACAACTTGCTCGTGATTTCCCGCTACGGCCGCAGCCAAACGCGGTTCGAGCGCATGCAGTGGCATTACCTTGCGGCATTGGCGCCGCCGACTACAGCCACGGCCGCTGATGGCCGGGCATCCTCTGAGATGTGGCTGCGCCGGCCGGAACGTACCTGGGCGCAAAGCCATCCGCATGCCTTTGCGCCTGAAATGACATTGCACCGGCCGCAACGCAAAGAAGACGGCCAGCGCCAGATTGCCGCCGCTCTGCCTGAGATGATCACCGCGGCAAAAGCCGCCGGCGGTGCCGCTGTTTCAACCAAGCCGGTTGCCCTCGCAGAACCTGATCTCAGTCAACTCACCGACCGGGTCTATGCGGAATTGGAGCGCAAGATGCGCAATGAACGCATCCGCCGGGGCCTGTGAAGGAAGTCAGCGTTCTGTTCGTATCTGAAGATTCAATTCGTGCAAACAAGCAATGATATTCACGCCAAGACGCAGAGCCGCAAAGGTCCGGCTAAGAAAAGCTTCGCGGTTTCTTTGCGTCTTGGCGACTTTGCGTGAGTTTCTTCTTTTCGGTTCCGGCTTGTCTGGGTCGGGGAAACCATGAAATGATGATTACCACAATGACGCATTCCAGCATGCGGTGAACCCGTTCGCTAAACGCAAAGGAGATTGCGGCAGTGTTGCCCAAGAATCTCAAAAAGGCCTTCATCAAGCCGTTGCAAGGCGCGCTCAAAGGGCGTGAAATCGCGGTGTTGTACAACCCGACGGAATACTCGGTCGAGAAGAGCAATCAATATCAAATGAACGCGCTGCCCGGCTTGGCGAATCCCGTGGCGCAATTCGTCAACGGCAATGCCGATACGCTGACCATGGAACTGCTCTTCGACACTTATACCGATCACCAAAGCGAAGACGTGCGCAACTACACCGGCCTGATTGCCAGATTGTTGGAAATCGATTCCGACACGCATGCCCCGCCAGTGTGTCAGTTCGTCTGGGGTGACGGCGGCGGCCATTTTTCCTTCAACGCCATCATCGAGCGGATGACGCAGAAGTTCACTATGTTTTTGGATGATGGCACGCCGGTGCGCGCCACGTTGAATCTCACTCTTAAGGAATACCGCACCGTCACCGAGCAATTGCAGGACATCAAGCCGCAATCCGCAGACCGCACCAAACGGGTGGTGTTCAAAGAGAGTGACAGTTTGTGGCTGTTGGCGGCGCGGGAATACAACGATCCCGGCCGGTGGCGCTTCATCGCCGAGAAGAACAATCTCGACAATCCGCGTACCGTGACCATAGGGCGGGAACTGATCATCCCGCCATTGGATGGCGAAAATGAACTTCGGTGAGCTCGAGAAAAAATATCACAATTTCTACGCGCCGATTGCGAAAGTCTATGTCGCGGGCAAGGAACTGTTGCCGCTGGGTATCGAAATCACCAACGTCACCGTGGATCACAGCCTGGCAGGCTCCGATCAATTCTCGTTTGTGGTCAACAATGCCTTTGACATTCGCGCGCGCGAATTCCGCTGGCTGGGCGATCTCTTTGCGTTTGGCAAGCGCGTGAAGATCGAAATGGGTTACCGCGATGAGCTGCAGTTGAAGATGCACGGCCTGATCACCGAAGTGCGCACCAGCTTTCCCGCCGGCGGCCTGCCGCAAATCACGGTGAGCGGCTTCGATCTATCCTACTGCATGGGCCGCGGCAAAAAATCCGAGCGCTGGGACGACCAGACCGACAGCTTTGTCATTTCCCAAATTGCGCGCAAGCACGGTCTCACCCCCCAGGTCGATGACACGCGCGTCAGCCATCCCCGCATCGAGCAGAGCCAGGAAAGCGATTTGGAGTTCATCAAGAAACTGGCGGAGCGCAACGGCTTCGAGCTTTACGTGTTCGATGAGACGCTGCATAGCCGGCCGGCTTTCGAGGGGAAAGATCCGACCTTCGAATTCGAATGGGGCAGGGGATTGACCAGCTTCACCCCGGAGATCAACATCTCCGAACAAATCACCGAAGTGGAGGTGAGAGGCTGGAACGTCACAACCAAACAGGAGATCGTGGGCAAGGCCAAAGCTGGGGAGGAGCCGGGCCGTACCGGCGGCCGGCAGAGCGGCGGTGAAGTGATCAAGCAAATTTGCCGGGACGAGCCGCCGGTGCATCGCGTGCGCCAGCCGGTGTACAGCCAGGAAGAGGCCAATCGCCGGGCGCAGGCGATTCTCAAAAAGCGCGGTGAAGGTTTTGTCAAAGGCAGCGGCGAAGTGATCGGCATTCCCCTGCTGTTCATTGACCAAACCATCGGCTTCAAGGGGCTGGGCCAAAAGTTCAGCAAGAACTACTATCTCGAAAAAAGCACGCACACGGTGAGCGCCTCCGGCTACAAAACCACCTTCAATGTGAAGGACACGACCATATGAACATGTTCGACTTGTCGCGGGAGAGCGAAGATCAGGAGACCGGCGGGAAAATCAAGGGCGTCGGTGTTGGCGTGGTTACCAACAACAAAGACCCGCAAGGCATGGGGCGGGTCAAGGTGCGCTTTCCGTGGCGAGAAAACCAGGACGAGAGTCACTGGGCACGCATTGCGACTCTGATGGCGGGCAAGGATCGCGGCAGCTTCTTTTTGCCCGAGGTTGGCGATGAAGTGCTGGTAGCTTTTGAGCGCGAGGACATTCGCCACCCCTACGTCATCGGCGGCCTGTGGAATGGCCAGGATAAACCGCCGGAGACCAACAGCGACGGCAAGAACAACATTCGCAAAATCAAATCGCGCAGCGGCCATGAGATAATTTTCAACGACGATCATGAGGCCAAGAAGGAGAAGGTCGAAATCCACACCAAAGCCGGCCACAAAGTGGTGCTGGATGATGCTGCGGGCAGCGAGAAGATCGAAGTCCGCGACAAGTCCGGCTCGAATTTCATCGTGATCGACTCGGTGCAAAACAGCATCACCATCGAAAGCACGGCGCAGTTGAAAATCAAATCACAAAAAATCGATATCGAAGCCGGCGCCACCATGACGCTCAAGGCCAGCGGCGCGTTGACAATTCAAGGCGCAATCGTGAAGATTAATTAACGCGCCGCCCGTTTGGCAATGACAGCCATACAACCGTTGTCATTCTGTAAGGACCTTGCGAAGAATTAGGCACACCGTCGAGTCCTTCACAAGCTTCTCCTGAATGTCATGCAAAGGCATCCGTGCAATAATCGCTTTGCTCTCGAGGAACACCTATGGGAATGCCCGCAGCGCGCGTTGGCGATCCAACTAATCACGGCACGCCGTTGAGCCCCGGCCCCGGCAGTGTGAACGTGCTCATCGGCGGCAAGCCGGCTTGGCGAGCCGGCAGTGATTTTCACACCTGCCCGTTGTTTACCGGCGTGGTGCCCCATGTGGGCGGCATGGTGGCGGTGGGCAGCGTCACGGTCTTGATCAACAACCTGCCGGCAGTGCGCCAGGGCGATATGATTGTCGAAAGCGGGCCGCCGAACTCCATAGCAGTCGGCGAACCGACGGTGCTGATCGGCTAAACAGAGAAGCAGTCATGCCCAAATCATTTCTTGGCCGCGGCTGGAAGTTTCCGGTAATGGTGAATCTCAGCAGCGGCAAAATCGCCATGTCCGAGTTCGAGCAGGATATTCGCGAGGCGATCTGGATCATCCTCTCCACCGCGCCGGGCGAGCGCGTGATGCGGCCGGAATTCGGCTGCGGCATTCATGATCTCGTCTTCGCCTCCATGAACAAAGCCACCCTGGGCGCGATTGAAGCCAGCGTGCGCGAGGCCCTGACGCGCTGGGAGCCGCGCGTTGACTTGATCAAGATCGAAATCTCCACCGCGGAAGCCGGCAACGGCAAACTGCTGATCAGCATCGACTATCGCGTGCGCGAAACCAACAACGAATTCAATCTCGTTTATCCCTTCTACTTGTCCGAAGGAACTTGAGGCCATGGCTCGCGAAAAGCCCAAAATTGATCCGAGAAAATTCAGCGACCTGCTGGCGCTGCTCAAGCAACGGCTGCCGCACTACACGCCGGAATGGCCGGGAGCAGATGATCAGGATAGTGGCGTGGCCCTGCTCAAGCTCTTTTCCCATTTGACCGAGAGCGTGATCAAGCGTCTCAACCAAACGCCGCACCAGAACCTCGTCGCCTTTCTCAGCATGCTGGGCATCAAGCTGTTGCCCGCGGAACCCAGCCGTGTGCCGGTGCGCTTCAAACTCGTGGCCGGCACCAGCAACGAAGTTCTCGTTCCGCAACGCACGCAAACCACCTCGGCGGCGACCGATACGCGCCCCGAATTGCCGTTTGAAACCGAGGAAGATCTGCTCGCCACGCCCAGCCCGTTGGCGAGCGTGTTCAGCATTGATCCGGAGAAAGACGCCATTTACCAGCCGCCGCAGGGCTTCCTCGAGCGGGAAATGCCGGATACCAGCGCAGTGGCCTATGCGCTCATTTCGTTTTCGCGCGCCGGCTCCAACACGCTGCAGCTCGATCACACCGACAACCTGGGAAAGGGAGATCTGCTCAAACTGGTGAGCACGACTGCGATGAGCAGCGCCGCCGCCGAAACCTGGGTCTGTCCGGCACTCAGCGAGGAGAGCGAAACGACGGCAACGGCTGTTGCCGAATACGTCCCCATCGCTGAAATCAAAGGCACGATCGTCGTGCTCTCGACAAAACTCATGCGCGATTACGCGCCTGACACGCCGGTGGAGAAGATCACCAAGTTCCATGTGTTCGAGAGCAGGAATCTGCAGGAGCATACTCTCTATCTAGGCCACAAGGATTTGTTCAATGTCAAAAGCCCGGTGCTGTTCACGCTGAATATTGCGCTCATGGCCGGCACGGAGCAGGGACTCGAACCGCTGCAAGTGGCTTGGGAATATTGGGGTGAAATCAAAGGGCAGGAGGGGACGGACTGGCAGCCATTCGCGGTGCAATTGGACGGCAGCGATGGCCTCAGCCAAAACGGTGAAATCGAACTCCTCAAGACCACCGAGGGCGAG
>SZPB01000102.1 GCA_030263535.1 Cytophagia bacterium CHB2 | reverse complement strand
GTACGCAGGTTGGCAAGCCTCACGCGAACAGGCTCGCTTAGTGTTGCCATTGGCGCATGCGCGATGCTGATCCCGCCTTCGCGATCCAACGTGAGTCGCACACGATAACTTGCCGGTTCTTCGTTTAGCCTCGCCGCATACTCGCCGAGATGGCGCAGAATCGCTTCACGATCAAAATGAAAATCAAAATATTTCGCTGAATTTTCCAAGCGTTGCAGATGCTCATGCAGCAGAAACCAGCCTTCGCCGCGCTCCCAGCGCATCGTTTCGATGAGTTGGAATTCCCCGGCATTCTCCGTCAAAAAGCGCGCTTTCAACAGGCATTCGTGATATTCGGCGTTGCTGTCCGAATCCCACACCACGCCGCTGCCAATGCCCATCTCACCGGCGCCGGTTCTCTTGTCCAACTTCACGGTTCGAATCGCGACATTGAACACGGCGCGGCGTTGCGGCGAGAAAAACCCGAGGCTGCCGGTGTAAATGCCGCGCGGCTCTTTTTCCAGTTCATGAATGATTTGCATCGTGCGAATCTTGGGCGCGCCCGTGATCGAGCCACTGGGGAACAAGCAGCGCATCAGCTCCAACACAGTGATTTCATGCTTCAACTCCGCCGTGATCGTCGAAGTGGCCTGCTGCACGGTTTCATAGCGCTCGATTTCGAAAAAACGCGGCACGGTTACAGAACTGGTTTGCGCGACGCGGCCCACGTCATTGCGCAGTAAATCGACGATCATCAGATTTTCCGCACGATTTTTGGCGGAATTTTTTAGCCACTTTTGCTGATGTTCATCCTCATCCAGCGTGCGGCCGCGCTTCGTCGTGCCCTTCATGGGTTTGAGCGTGATACGATTTTCATCGACTCGAAAAAAAAGCTCGGGAGAGAGTGAGAGAATCGCATGATCCGCCAGCGAGAGAAGAGCAGCATAACTCACGCGCTGATTGCCGCGCAAACGGCAGTACAAATGCGCCGGCGAATGCGGCCAGTCAAATTTTAATTTGAAGGTGAAGTTGACTTGATACGTATCGCCTGCCGCAATGTACTCTTTGATGCGCGTGATCGCGTCGTGATATTCTTTTTCGGAGAGATTGAAAAAAACATCGGGAATCTCCCTGGGCGAGACCCTGCTTTGCTGCACGGGGATTTGCTTCAAGATATGCGCGATCTTCCGCCCGCCGTTTTCAAAAGCCTGCAAACGATGATTGTAAATGATGGGCGACTCATAAATCCCAAACCACAACAGCGGGAACGTTGTCGCGACGGGAAAATGCAATCTCTGCTCAAACGCATAACCGGCTTCGTATGCCAAAAATCCCGCGGCATAATAACCCTGCTTTAGCGCATGATCGATCTCAGCGTGGCAGGCTTCGACTTGATTGAGATTGTGACATTGGATAACGGCAGCCGAATCGAGGAAAAGATAACTGCGAAAGTTATCGTCATCGCATCGGGTGGTTTCGAGAAAAAGCGCATTGGGTTGATTGGCGAGCCAGTGAATGAAGGCGGGAGGGAATACGCCATTCTTGGCCATGGCATCCAAAATGTCAGTAGGTTTCAAAAGGGTCGGCATCATGTTGATTCAACTTGGGTCATTTGATGCTATCTTATCATATGCACTGAAAACATGCAACAGGAGTTTTGCTTGATATTTCGGTAATGCTGCGCTATTTTTACTCTGAATCGACAACAGTTCCGCCACGGCTTGGCCGTGGCTTTTGTTTGACGGCGACTATCCGGCGGTATGCCATGCCACGGCAAAGCCGTGGCGGATCGGACCACTAACGACTTTGTTTATGACATCACTTTTCGGCATATATTCGATCAACAAGAGATGAGACTGAATCACCTCCGCCAGCTCCCGGCGGGCATCAAAGATTATCTCTTCGACGAGGCGCAAGCCCGGCGCAGCGTCGAGCGTGAGATCACGGCAACGCTGCGGCAACACGGTTATCGCGAGATCATCACGCCCACGTTCGAGCATTGGGACGTGTTTGCCGCCGCGGGCAAGAACGGCTTGCAGGATAAAATCTACCGCTTCCTCGATCGCGAAGGCAATCTCGTGGCCTTGCGCTCGGATTTCACCGCGCAAGTGGCGCGCATCGTTGCGACCAAGCATGCCGCGCTCACGTTTCCGTTGCGGCTGTCTTACTCCGGCAAAGTTTTTCGTTTCGAGGAATTGCACGCCGGCCGCAGCCGCGAATCCTGGCAAGTGGGTTTCGAGCTGCTGGGCGAGCCGGGCATCGAAGGCGAAGTCGAGGCGCTCACATTGATCATCCGGATTTTGCGCAGCCTGCAATTGCGCGGTTTTCAAATCAATTTGGGAACGATGGCTTATTTTGACAGCCTGATCAATCAAACCGGCCTCGATGATAAACAACTCGAAGAGATCAAGCGCCTGCTCGGCCACAAAGATGTCGACACGCTGCACGATTTTCTGCAGAAGACGAACTTACCGGCGGCCACGATTACCGCATTGACGCATCTCGTTGACTTGCACGGCGGTCGCGAAACGCTCGCGCAGGCAGCGGCATCCGCGCCCAATGCGCAAGCCGCAACCGCAATCCAACATTTAAATCAAATTTATGATCGTCTCGAACATGCCGGATTGGCGGAGAACCTCGTCATCGATCTCGGCGAGGTGCAGGGCATGGGTTATTACAGCGGCGTCATGATCAAAGCTTATGTTCACGGCCTCGGCTATGACGCCGGCTCGGGCGGACGCTACGATCATCTCGTTTCACAGTTCGGGTTCGATTGTCCGGCAGTCGGATTTTCATTCGACGTTGACCGGCTGGTCGAAGCCGTGTCACAAACAGCGGCCTGAGCACCGCAATCCGCAATGCGAAATCCCCAATCTGAAATCACGCTGGCGCTTTCGAAAGGCAAGCTTTTCGAGCCGGCAATCAAGCTCTTGCAACGCGCCGGCCTCGTGCGCGATGCCGGGTTGTTCAACTCGCGGCGCTTGCGTTTCGAATCTGATACACAGGAATCTTTTCGCTTCCTGCTCGTCAAAAATAGCGACGTGCCGACGTATGTCGAATACGGCATTGCCGACGCCGGCATTGCGGGACTCGACGTATTGCTCGAAAGTGGCGCGGAAGTCGATGCCCCGCTGAATTTGAAAATCGGGCATTGCCGCATTGCCGTCGCGGGTCGTCCGGAAGACGCGGGCAAAGGCTACATTTTGCAATCGCAATTGCGCGTGGCGACGAAGTATCCGCGTCTGACGCGCGGTTATTTTGCCAGCCGCGGCGCTCAGGTTGAGATCATCAAGCTCGATGGCTCGGTGGAGCTGGCGGCATTGGTGGGACTGGCCGATCGCATCGTCGATCTCGTGGAAACCGGCGAAACGCTGCGGCAAAACGGTTTGGCAATACACGAGATCATCGGCGAAAGCACCGGGCGTTTGATCGTGAACAAGGCAAGCCACAAACTCAAGCTCGCGCAAATCAACGAACTGATTGCGCGTTTGCGAAAGGCGGTGCATGAAAACTCTGCAAGCTGAACAGCCGCAACATTGGCAGGAGCTGTTGCAGCTTTTTACCTATGATTTTTCCGCTGATGATAAAATCGAAGCGGCAGTGCGTGAGATCATTGCCGCGGTGCGCGAACGTGGCGATGAGGCGCTGCTGGCTTATACCCGACAATTCGATCATATCGATTTGCAAGCACACGAATTGCGCGTGCCGGCCGGCGCCTTGCCAGTAGCGCGTCAACAGGTGAGTGAGGCATTTCTCGAGGCGCTGGCGGTTGCGAGTCAGAATATCACAAGCTTTCATCAACGCCAGGTTGAGGCAAACTGGGAGTTCGAGCGTGAAGGCGTGCGTCTTGGGCAACGGGTCGTGCCGCTGGCTGCGGTTGGTATTTATGTTCCCGGCGGTCGCGCGCTTTATCCCTCGAGCGTGCTCATGCTCGCCATTCCGGCGCGACTCGCGGGCGTGCAACGCATTGTCATGGTCACGCCGCCGCGGCCCGGCGGTATTGATCCGCATTTATTGGCCGCCGCCGAGTTGGCGGGCGTGCATGAAATTTATCAAATCGGCGGTGCTCAGGCCATTGCCGCGCTCGCGTTCGGCACCGCCGCGATCCCGCGCGTCGATAAAATCGTCGGGCCGGGCAACAGCTATGTCGCCGCCGCAAAACGGCAAGTATTCGGCATGGTTGACATCGACAGCATTGCCGGACCGAGCGAGATCGCGATTCTCGCGGACGAAACGGCTAACGCCGAGTGGGTGGCGCGTGATCTCATCTCCCAACTCGAGCATGATGTCGAGGCCAAGGCCGTGCTGGTGACAACGGACGCGACTCTCGCCCAGCGTGTTGCCGCGCGAGTCAATGAGCTGGCCTCGCAAGTCGCGCGCGCGGCCATCGTGCAAGAATCCGTGCAGCGCTATGCCGCGGCTTTTGTTGTGCGCTCGCTTGAAGAAGGCATTGCCGCAATCAATGAAATCGCGCCCGAACATCTCGAGATCATCACCGCCTCGCCGCGGTTGGTGGCGGAAAGAATCACCAATGCTGCCGCAGTTTTTCTCGGGCCTTATTCGCCCGTGCCGATGGGCGACTACATTGCGGGCACGAATCATACGCTGCCCACCGGCCGCAGCGGCCGCTTCAGCTCCCCGCTGGGCGTAAGAGATTTTTGCAAACACGTGAGCGTGGTGGAGTACAGCCGCGCGGCGTTCGAGCGCGAGCACAAACATGTTGAAACGTTGGCGGAGATTGAGGGGCTGCCGAACCACGCAGAGGCAGTGCGGGCAAAAAAAGACTAGAACTGATTTTGAACCTTAATTGGAGGTGCGGGCATGAATACTTTACAAGAAGCAGAAAAACTCATTTCCGCGATGACGCGCGGTGAAAAAGCACAAGTCTTGCAATGGATTGCGCGTGATCTCGGAGATGCTTTTCCCGGGATTGAAAGCAATCTCGATGTAGCCGGAGGTGAACCGTGCATCGTGCGCACGCGTATTCCGGTCTGGATTCTGGTACAGGCAAAGCGTCTTGGGGCAAGCGAGGCCGAATTGCTGCGTAGCTATCCAGCTTTGCGCGCTGAAGATTTGACAAACGCCTGGGCATATTATCGCGCACACCGTGAAGAAATCGAGTCACAAATTCGTGAAAATGAGGTGGCTTGAAACAATGTTCGGATTCACTGCCGAGCACTTTTCAGAAAAGACTTTTAGCCACTGATTTACACGGATCTGCACGGATTTCAGAAATTTTTTGATTGAATTGCCGCAGCCGTTTGGCCATTCGAACATGATCAAAATTCCGGATTTTTGCGATAGCTGAGATATTCGATTTCACAATTTGATCAAACCCGCTCGCATCGCGGATTCGGTCAATCGTTGTGCAAAATTCAGGTAGAAAAAATCCGTGAAAATCCGTGTTTATCCGTGGTTAAGAAAAAGCAGCCGTGGTAAACAAAAAACTCACGTACGGACTCTTCTCACCCCATGCCCAGACACGCCACCCTCTCCCGCAAAACCGGTGAAACTGAAATCACTGTCGAATTAAACCTCGATGGCAGCGGCCAGCATGACATCAGCACCGGCATCGGATTCTTCGATCACATGTTGACGCTACTGGCCGTTCACGGTTTGTTTGATTTGAAAGTGAAAGCAAACGGTGATCTGCATGTCGATGCGCATCATACCGTGGAAGATACCGGAATCGTGCTCGGAGCCGCATTTCTGCAAGCGCTTGGCGATCGCCAAGGCCTCGTGCGCATTGCGACGAGCCATGTTCCGCTCGATGAGGCACTGGCCCGCACGGTAGTGGATTTGAGCGGGCGCGGCTATCTGCATCTCGAAGCCAACTTCAGCAGCGCGCAGGTTGGCGATTTCCCGGCGGAACTGGTGGAAGATTTTCTGTACGCTTTTGTCAACAACGCCAAAGCCACAATGCACGTCACGCTGCTCGCGGGGCGGAATACGCATCATCAAATCGAAGTTATTTTTAAATCATTGGCGCGCGCCTTGCGCGAGGCGGCTGCGATCGATCCGCGCCAGACGGGTATTCCTTCGAGCAAGGGGGTGTTAGTGTCATCGCTATAAACAGTGTCCGTCCGAAATCGCAGCCTTTCAATAAATGTGTTCCTGCAAAGGCTTGGCCGTTGCCTTAAAAACCTCAGAGTTTTCAAGGTGCTCGAAGTTATGGAAACCTCGGCTCAGCCGAGGTTGGAACATTTTCGGACAGACACTAAACAACAAAGCCTCGTACAGCAGTGCTGCGCGAGGCTTTGTCGTCCTTCCAGCTCGTCAGCTAATCACGAGTTAACAACCCCACTACCTCACAATGCGCCGTGTGTGGAAACATATCCACGGGCTGCACTTTTTCCAAATGATACTGGCGGCTGCAAATGTCCTTGATGTCGCGCGCAAACGTTGCGGGATTGCACGAAACATAGACGATGCGCTGCGGCGCAAGCTCCAGCAGTTTCTGGATCACTTTCGGGTGCATGCCGGCACGCGGCGGATCGACGATCACCACATCGGGATTGCCCCAGCGCCGGATCAATACCGGCACCTGCGCCAGCTCGTCCTTCAAATCACCCAAAATAAAATGGCAGTTGGTGATGTCGTTGATGCGGCAATTGACGCCGGCGTCGTAAATCGCTTGCGGCACGATTTCGAACCCGACGACCTGCTTGGCCAGTGGCGACACAAAAATCGAAATGGTGCCGGCGCCGCTGTACAAATCGTAAACCGTTTCGTTTCCCGTGAGGCCGGCAAAGTCGCGCGCCAGGCCGTACAGAATTTCAGCGCCTTCCGTGTTGGTTTGAAAAAATGAATTTGCCGAAATCTGAAAATCGAATTCGCCGATGCGGTCGCGCAAATAGCCCGGCCCGTGCAACACCAGCTCTTCTTCGCCAATTGCGACTTGCGCTTTGGAACGATTGAGATTGTGCACGATGGAGGTAATCTCTGGAAACTCAGCCGTGAGCTTGCGGCTCAAATCGGCCACGGCTTCGCGGCCGCCGGGCGGATCGGTTGTAACAAAATTGATCATGAAGTCCCCGGTGCGCTTGCCCTCGCGCATGACGAGAAAACGCCAGAAACCGGTGTGATCCTGCGTGGTATACGGCAGCAGCGCATGCGGCTTCACGGCCTCGCGCACGACTTGCAACACGCGATTGCTGCGCTCGGAGAGCAGCCAGCACTGCTCCAGCGCCAGCGTCTTGTCGTAATGATTGGTCGAATGCAAGCCCAGCGCAAAGTCGCGTTCACCGGAAATCTGATTGCTTTCGATTTCAGCGCGCGTGAGCCAGCGCTGGCGCGAAAACGAAAACTCCATTTTGTTGCGGTAAAAATATTCCTGCGGTGATCCGATCACCGCCGCCACATTCGGCCGCGCGATGCCGGCGAGGTGTTCGATGGTTTCCACCACCTGGCGCTGCTTGTAGGCGAGCTGCACGTCATAGCGCAAATTCTGCAGCAAGCATCCGCCGCACTCGCCGAAATGCTGGCAGCGCGGCTCAACGTAGCTTTCGGACTGGCGCAGTACCGCCAACGGTTTGGCCTCGGCAAAGGCTTTTTTCTTTTTGGTAATTTGTGCGCGCACGCGCTGGCCCGGCAAGCTTTGCGGCACAAACACAATATAGCCGTTCAATCGCGCCAGGCCTTTTGCGCCAAAGGCGAGGCCTTCGACTTCCAGCTCGATCTCGCTGCCTTTTTTAAGGGTGTTGTCCATGCGATTCCAAAGGTATACTAAAATCAAAATCCGATCTCAAACTTGCAACGTCACCAATTCCCGCTGCGGCTCGGTGTGAATCTCCGGGCCGTTATCGCCCAGGTAAACATTGATCTCACTGCGCACACCGAATTCCGGCAAATAGACGCCCGGTTCAATCGAGAATGCCACTCCGGGTATGATTGCGCGTGAATCGCGGGTTTCGTAGCTGTCGATGTTCACACCATTGGCGTGCACTTCGGCGCCCAGGCTGTGGCCGGTGCGGTGAACAAAGTAATCGCCGAAGCTCGCTTCGGTGATGTATTGGCGCACGATTTGATCAACTTCATATCCCTTTACTGGCTTTCCGGCCTGCCAATTTTGGCGTAAGAAGTCGACGCCGCGATCTCGCGCCTCCCGAACCGTGTCAAACACATGCTGCACACGCTCCGGCGGTTCGGCCCCGGCAAAGCCCATCCAGGTAATATCCGCAAACACGGCGCGCGGCGTTTTCTGTTTGGCCCAAAGATCGATGAGAATGACATCACCCGGGCGAATCGGGCTGTACACGCTCGCCGTCGGCGCGTAATGCGGATTGCTGGCATTGGCATTCACCGCCACAATCGGCGCCGAATCTGTGATGCAATTTGCCGCGGCAAAGCGCTGTAAAATGAATTGCTGGACGTCGTACTCGTTAATCGGCGTGCGCGCTTGCAGGGCCGTTTCGATCATTTGAAATGCCTCACGTTGCGCTTCATGCACGACTTGCGCGGCGGCAATATGGCTGCGCAACTGCTCGGCGCTCCACTTCGCCTGAAACTCTTGCACGAGATTGGCGGAGGTTACGAGGTCAACGCCGAGCGAGCGCAACAACTCAATCATCCCGGCATCGACATAGGACACGGTCGGCACGTCGTTCATCGGCGAATATTCCATTGCGATCTGCCCGGCGGTGGGCAGCACTTCGCGCAAACGTTCTTGCATTTGCTGCAAACCGGCATACAACAGCATGCGTCCGGGCAAGGCCGGGTAACTTGTTTTTTCGATGGCATGCGCCAGCAAAGTCGGCTCGCCGCTTGCCGGGATAAAATAAAACCAGCGCCGCGTGATGTGATAATCGCCCAACGAAAACAGCGCGCGCGCCACCGCATTGATGCCGTGAAAATCATAAATCAACCAGCCTGCCAATCCCTCGCGCCGCAACGCCTCTTGTACGGCGTCAATATCGAGCAAAAAGCCGGAATGTTGTAACAAGCCTCATTCTCCTTACGTGATACGGCAATTACAGGCGAAACAGAGCATGCCCGCATCTCCGCCGGCCAAAGGAACCAAAAGAGAATATACCGGCAAACGCGGCCATATTCCGAAGACTATTCATGTGCTTAGACTAAAAATGGGATCGTATTCGATCCGTTCGGCAGAAGGTAGCAGTTATCGATATTCGGCAGCCAGGCATACGCAAGCTGTAGTGCTTCGGATAAAGTAGGCGCAGAATGAAACCCTAAAGCAGTTACCAATGCGGAATCGAGATTGCTGATGAAAATGATGCGCGCATGCCCGGCTTTTTGCCGCGTCGACATTGCCAACGCGCCCGCCGGGTGATATTGCCGCTGCAATTGTTCGTGCAGACGTGACAAGTCTTTCTCGTTCAGCCAGGTTGCCAATTGCGCCGCGCCGGCGCCTTCCAGGCATTGCGCGGCCAAGATCACCACGCCGCCCGGTCGCACGGCTTGTATGGCATGATGCAACGCGCGATGCGCGGTATCATAATCGCGATCGTGGGGATAACCGCCGCCGCTTACCAGCACCAAATCGGCAAGCTGCGCGACTGGCACGCGATAAATATCATCAATGCGGTGGCAGCACGCCGCATAAGCCTGCAACGGCTCGCCGCCGACCGCGCCAATGACTTGATTGCAGTCGTTTAAAATCGTGTGCAACAAAAAATCGATGGTTAAAAAGCGAAAGGCCTCCCGCATATCTTCCTGCAAGGGGTTGCCCTCGATCACGCCGCCGCGGCAATGCGGGTGCAAGCGCGGAGAGAAAGGATCGAGTGTGAGCGCCGAGAGCCGCGTGATCGTCTCGGCGCCGGCGCAATCCGGCACAACCAGGCTTGGGCCGCCGTCATAACCGGCAAAGGGATGATGATTCACGCCGCCGCACACCAAGACACGGTCAAAATCGAGCAGCAGACGATTCACGAAAATCGGGGTGTTGCGCCGCGTGCGGCCGATGTACTCCATGCTTTTGGCGTCACGCGCGTCATGATAAACGATGCGCGGATGGCCATGCCCGGAGCTGCGGGCGCCGAGCAACTGCGGAATGCCGTTGCGCCGCGCACCCCACACTCCGGCCACCAGAATCGTTATATCGCGTGACGAAAGCCCAAGACGGTACAAACGCTCGAGCACGATCGGCAAGAAGACCCCGCCGCCCACACGCTGCGCCTCATCCGGAACGACGATTAAGACACTGCTCGCGCTACGGAAGACATAATCGAAATCATGGCACCCGATGGGATGCGCGAGCGCTTGCGAGACCAGGTTTTCCGGCTTTTGCAGAGTTGCAATAAATTTCGGCTTTAATTCAGCAAACCGGCGCGGCGCGCGAAAATCCGCCTGCACCATGCCGCGGCCGTATTTTAAATTGAGCTTCATATAAAATCAGAGTGATTTGCAGCATTGCGCAATTCATGAGCCGTCGAAGTTATTAGATTTTGCTTACAATGTCAACTTGTTTGGGCGGCAGAAAATGTTCTCTTGTAATACACTGCCAGACCAACTGTTTTGAGTTGAGACATTTTTTTGAATTTTCTGCAATATATTTGCTTCCCGGCTCTTTTGTTTAACTTCATTCAAAATTCTTGAGTTAGCGTGAGGCAGTTTTTGCGTGGCTTTTGGCACAATGTTAGCTAAAGAGATTAGCGAAGATTGATGTACAGAATTAATCAGCAATCTTCACGTTGTAGAGCGCCTCGCCGCACACTTCTAGGACGATTACTACTTTGGAAACGGCGATGGGGCGATTGATCAGATGATCAATCCAACAAAGGCTACCCCATCATCCATTATACTTCCATCCTTAAAAACTTGTTTTTAAGGACACCTACCCCAAAGAGAAGGGACTTGGTTTCGCGCGCCAAGTCCCTTTTTATTTTATAAAGCTTCAAAGTCTACCGGCACGAAATGCCATTTGAAGAGCCAGAAACCGGCAAAATTCGCTTGCCTTTCTGCACGGTGTTCGATACTTTGCCGCCACTTTGAACGCATTTTATCTAGCATGCCTCATCTATTTTATTTTCATCGTATTTGTGTTTGCCGGCCTGCGGCGATATCGGCGGAAGCATGATGATTCAGATCAGAAAGTGCTGCCAGCAGTTTCAATCATTGTAGCCGCACACAATGAAGCAGCACATTTGGCAGAATTAATTCCCTGCCTGACTGACATTTGTTACCCAAAGGATTTGTTACAAATCATCGTTGTTGATGATCGCAGCTCGGACGACACGGCCATCGTTCTAAAAGAGCTGCGCCGGCAGCATACATTTGAGCATTTGCGCATCGAAAATGTTTCACCGCGATACAGTCCGAAAAAATTTGCGTTGGCAGCAGGAATTCAGGCGGCACAGCATGAACTCATTTTGGTAACAGATGCCGATTGCAGGCCTGGTTCAAAATGGGTTCGCCAAATCGTTTCATCATTTCATTCTGATTGTGTTGCCGTGATTGGATTTTCACCAGTTATATGCCGACGCGAGCATCTGTCAAATATTTTGTCAATCGACACCCTAGCGGTAGCGGCGTTGAGTCTGGCCGGCGCAGGCCGGCGCAAGCCGTTCTTAACCACGGGAAGAAATTTTGCCTATCGCAAATCTGCTTTCGAAAACGCCGGAGGCTTTGCCGGCTTTGCGAATGAGATTTCTGGCGATGATGATCTGTTGCTGCAGCGGATTGCGCCTCTTGGCAAGGTCGAATTTGCGCTAAATGCCTCCGCGCATGTCGTGAGTTTGGGCGGTCCGGAAAGCATTCGCGCCTGGCTGCGGCAGAAACGCCGCCACATATCCGCCTCAAGAAAATATGCGACCGGCGTTCAACTCGGGTATCTCATTTTCCATCTCTCTAATGCCGTAATCTGGCTTGCGCCGTTTTGGTTGGGAATGAAAGGGCTCCTGCTTTTGGCCGCCAAAACGGTGGCTGATTTTTGGATCCTACACCACACAGCCACGCGGCTCTCCTGGCAGCCGCGCTGGATTTTTCTAATAGGATGGGAGTTCATGTATGTTATCATTCACACGTTCGTCGGCGCATTCGCCTTTGTTGGAAAGATTCGCTGGAAAGATTAGCTGACAGCCTTGCACAGGATGATTCTCAAAAGCCCACACCGATTTTCAGACAAGCTGAAAATTGAAGCTCTTCGAGCAGCTTTAAAAACTTCGCCCGCAGAAGCAGAACGGCCACAGAAAGAAAAAGCCTTTTCAGTGGGCGAAACACCTTCAGAATTCTATTCTAACTTTGAAAAGCTAATCGCTCATAGAAAAATGACAACCCTCCCAATTCTTCATTCCGCCGGCCAAGCCGTAGATGCTTCCGCCGCTCCGCGTGTGGCCACGCGCGAGCCGAACCTCTGGAAGTGGGAGCTTCCTTTCGGCAAAGAAGTCGCCCTGTTTCAGCTTATCAAAACCTTCACCCCGAAACGGTTATGGAATGCCGCAAAGATACTTGCCTCATTCACGCTTTCGGCCATTCTCAAAAGAACCTTCGTCTGGGGCGCGCCACCGGTACTCACCATCGAGCCGACCAATATCTGCAATTTGCATTGCCCGCTGTGTGTGACCGGCAACGGCACGATGGAACGCGCCAACGGCCGCATGAGTTTTGACGCGTTCACGCGCTTGATCGACGAGTTGGGCGATCGCGTGATGTATGTGGTATTTTTCAATCAAGGCGAACCGTTCATCCATCGCAGCTTCACGGATTTCATTGCGTATGCCCACCGCCGCGGCATTTACACCACCACCAGCACGAATGCGCATTATTTTGATGCGGCTACCGCTGAAGCCACCGTGCGCAGCGGCCTGGACACGATGGTGATCTCGGTTGACGGCGCAACCCAGGAAACCTACAGCCGTTATCGCGTGGGCGGTTCATTGGAGAAAGTGTTGCAGGGCATTCGCAATTTGGCGGCCGCCAAACGGCGTTTGCATCGCAAAACGCCTTATCTCTTCATGCAGTTTTTGTTGATGAAGCACAATGAGCACGAATTGCCGGCCATGGAGCGGCTTGCGAAAGAGCTTGGCGTCGATCGCCTGTTGAAAAAGAATATTCAAGTCGAAACGCTCGCAGAAGCGCGCGAATGGCTGCCGAGCGAGGAACGCCATCGCCGCTATCATCTCACGGAAAACGATTTCACGGCTAAAAACGGCAAAGGCGTGTGCATTCGTCCCTGGGTAACAACCATGGTGAATTGGGACGGCACCGTCGTGCCCTGCTGCTTCGATAAAAACGGCCATCACACCACCGGTGATTTACGCGCTGCCAGCTTTGCGCAGGTGTGGGAATCTGGCGCTTACCAACAATTCCGGCAGAGCATGCTGACGCAACGCGACAGTATAGATATCTGCAAAAATTGCAATCAAGGCATCGGCTTGTTTGTTTGATCCGTGACGATGCCTCGATGAGGTCTTACGCCGGACAAGCCGTTTGGTTTTATTATATGGTATGAATCCACCTCAAAAAAAAAATCTTCCGCATCCCATCGTGACTCAATATTTTGTCAAACGCTTCGAGCGCATGCCCGAGCTTTTCATCAAACTCATGCCGCGGCTGTGGTTCCGCGCGCCGATGCAGACAAATCAGATTTACCTCACCTTCGACGACGGCCCGCATCCCGAGCGCACGCCGTTCATTCTGGAGGTGCTTGATCACTTCGATATTCCTGCGACGTTTTTTCTCATCGGCAAGCGGGCGCAGCGCAACCCGGACTTTGTCAGACGCATCGCGGCGCGCCATCGCATCGGCAATCATACCTGGAATCATCCCAATCTGCGCTGGCAAAATGCGCGCATCTTCGCCGCCGAGTTGGAGTCCACACGCAAATTGCTGGAAGATCTTTCCGGCGCCAGCGTGCGCTTGTTCCGCCCGCCTTACGGGGCATTCGGGCCTTCCTTGGCGCATTACGCCCGCACCCACGACCATCAAATCGTTTTGTGGCAAATCTTGCCGTGGGATTTTCGGCCCGAGCGCAGCGCCCAGGAAATTGCCGATTGCATTCTGCGTCATGGCGCCGGCGGCAGCATTATCGTCCTGCATGACGGGCACTCGTGCGCAGAAAAAACGAGCATCGCCTTGCGCTCATGCCTTCCGCTCCTGCTGGAACAAGGTTATCAATTCTCCGCTTTGCCCAATCATTTTTGCGAAGAAACCGCAGCCACGATAATGGCGCAATCCGGAAATGATCGATCTTAAAGGCGCGCATGCGCCGGCATTCCAACAGAAGAAATCTCGTCTTTTTCGATTGGCGCTTGTTCAAAAAGCGGGCTTTTTCTAGCTTTTGCTTCGCGATGACTTACGTTGCGGTTGGTAAAAATGACGAGATCGACTTTGAGCCGGAGCAATTTTTTAGCGCCAATTCCAGTAACGCGCTCAACCGAAGCAGATCGTGCGACGAATGCCCGGCCTTGAAGCGGGCGGCAATATCAATGTCACTCTGCGACCTGAAGTGGCCGGAGTTCGCCGAACCAAACAAATAAGCAAACGCAATCTCATAACGCTCGAACAGCTCCGCGCCTTGTTGCAGCAGAAGTTTTTTGATGTCGTGTTGCTCCATGCCAACTTCACAAAAATAGTTGTTTGATGTTTGTCGGCCTCGTCTTATTTTGAAACAGACGACAGTTGGGAACTGTCGCGTGAACGCCGCAGCTTCTCGAGATGAGAAGTGGGCGTTTTCAAGCAATGATTACAGGCTTGATAACGCACGGATCGCGATTAGTTTCGCTATGAAAATAGCGCAAAAATTGTATCTTGCAAATCCGATTTCACACATGGTTGCAGCAAAGCTATTTCTTCTCTTTGTTCGGTTGTTTCTCATTAACCATTTGAGGAGGAAACGATGCGTAAGGTATCCGTAGTATTCATGCTGGGTTGTAGTCTCGCTGTTTTTACCGGCTGTGAGCAAAAACCGGCAACTGTAGAGCAAAGCCCGGTCGAACGCGGCCAATACCTGGTGACCATTGGCGGCTGTCATGATTGCCATACGCCGAAAGTCATGAGTCCAAGCGGCCTACCGGAGCCTAACATGGAACTCGCGCTTTCAGGACATCCCGCCGACGCGCCCTACCCCACGTGGAAACCGGAAGATTTGCAGCAGAATAACGCCATTGCCTTGACGAATCCCATGCTTTCGGCATGGGCCGGGCCGTGGGGCGTCAGCTTTGCAGCGAATCTCACACCCGACAAGGAAACCGGTCTTGCGGAGTGGACGGAAGATACGTTCATCCAGTCCATGCGTACCGGCAAGCATCAAGGCCAACCCAATGGCCGCGACATTCTGCCGCCCATGCCCTGGCCGGGTATCGCACAAATGACGGATGACGATCTCAAAGCCGTATGGGCCTATTTGCGCACCGTGCCGCCGGTGAAGAACCAGGTGCCGTTCCCGGTGCCGCCGAGTGCGCCGCCAGCGCAGTAAGGGTAAAAAGGTCGTCGGCTACTTTTAGAGGAGTGTAGACGCCCTCAAGAGTCGCGAACGCGCCTGCACTCCTGCTGCAAATTGTTGACCCCGCCCGTTCCCAACCCAGACATGCCGGAACCAAGAAGAAAAACCTCATCCGCAGGGCCGGGACGAAGGCACAAAATTTGTTTGGCCGGCTGGGTTATAGCTTTGATCTTGAAGAGGTGGCTGCAGGAGCAAAAATCGATGGTTTGACTTACGGCCTCGGCTTCAAGACACCCCAAAAGATAAAACTCATTTTCCCGCTGGATTTATCGCTTGATTACGGCAGGGGAATCGGCGATTACCGGGATTTGGATGCGAATGTGATCGCGATTGTTTTGGGGGTTGATATTTAGCGTCGAACGGCTAAGCGGTTCTGATGCAGGGTTTGCCGTATGAATCTCATTGAGCGCCCTTGATTCTTGCACGCAGAAATCGCCAGGCCTGATCAGCTTCAAAGAAAAGTTTTAAAAGTAATGTTCTCAACTGACGAATGCGACTAACGGAAGAATTCTTAAACTTGGGTTCATCAAAGCTAGGTGCCTCACGCAATAAAATTAATCAAATCATACTTCGTAATAATCCCCACAAACTGGCCTTGTTCCTGCACCAGAATCGCGGGATAGCGCCGCGCCAGCAGGTATTTCGCGTGTTCGAGCGTATCATCGTGATGCACCACCGGCAGGCTTGCCTCCATCACTCCGCGCACTTTTTCCTCCATTAAATTTGCTTCTTCCAAGACGCGACCGAGCAGCGCGCTTTCGTCCAAACTGCCGATGCTCTTGCCCGCCTCAATCACGGGCACTTGCGAGACGTTGTGCTCTTCCATAAGCTGCAGGGCTTCGCGCACGGTGAGTTCCGGCCCGACGTGCAGCAATGCCGGCAAATTGCGGCTTTTGGAATCCAACAAATGATGCACCAGCGCCTTGTCGATGTCGAGAAACCGATTCTCCTTCATCCATTCGTCGGAATAGAATTTCGAGAGGTAGTACAAACCGGTATCCGGAAAAATCGTCACCACGGTTTGATCGGCGGGCAGGTCGTGCGCCAGGCGCAGCGCCGCCACGGTCGCGCTGCCGGAAGAGCCGCCCACCAGCAATCCCTCTTCACGCGCCAGGCGGCGCGCCATCAAAAATGATTCTTTATCGCCGGTCGACAGAATCTCATCGATGTGATCAAAATTAAGTGTAGCAGGAATCGCGTCTTTGCCAATGCCTTCCACGAGATAGGGCTGGCCGGAGTTGAGCTGACGCGAATAAAAATACTCGCGCAAAACTGAGCCGACGGGATCAACGCCGACAATTTTGATTTGCGCATTCTTCTCTTTGAGAAACTTTGCCACGCCGGAAATCGTGCCGCCGGTGCCGATGCCGCACACAAACACATTAATCTTGCCTTCGGTTTGTTCCCAAATCTCCGGGCCGGTAGTATGATAATGCGTTTCGGGATTTTCGGGATTGGCGTAATGATTGGCAAAAATGGCGCTGGGCGTTTCCTTGGCAATTTTTTCCGCTACGGCGTAATGGCTTTCCGGAGATTCCGGCGGCACGGCCGTCGGGCACACGATCACTTCTGCGCCATAGGCCTTGAGCATGCGCACTTTTTCCTGGCTGATTTTGTCAGGCACCGTGAAAATGGCGCGATAGCCTTTGGCCGCAGCCAGCAGCGCCAGGCCGCCGCCGGCATTGCCACTGGTGGCTTCGACGATGGTGCCGCCCGGTTTGATCTTGCCGGCTTTTTCCGCGCTTGCGAGAATGCGCAATGCGGTGCGGTCGTTGATGCTGCCGCCAGGATTGAGATATTCGATTTTTGCGTAGACTTTGCACTTGATACCGGAAGTCACACGTTGCAGCCGGACCAGCGGCGTTTGTCCAATGGCCTCGGTAATATTGTTAAGAACTTTCAAGGAAGGCTCCATAGATCTCGATCTCTGATTTTTTATTTACACGCAACAGTCTCAACCGCGGTTGGTAAATCCCGCACATCCGTGATGATCAGTGGCTAATGGAAAAAATGTCTGATTGAGCACGGCGATGGCTGCAACCAAAAGATGAAGCCACGGATGAAATCGATAAACTGCCGGAGCGCAATATAATTAAAATCAGACTATAAAAAAAGGCCGCCACAGTTAAAACCTGCGGCGGCCTTTTAAGCTCGTGAAACGAAGGCGTCAGTCGACCTTGTCGATCAGTAAATTAATCAGAGCCAATAACACACGCTTCGCGCTGTCGGGATCATCGACATCGCAAAACGTGAATTTGCCTTCCGGCGTCAACGCGACGCCGCCGTTGCGAAACATTTCCGCGTCGGGCCAGTGCTCATGGTTCATATGCGCGGCCACCACCACGGCGGTGTTATAGCGTGTGGAGATTTGATCGACCACCGGCTTGATCCGTTCGAACGAAGCCAAATCCTGCCAGGAGAAAAGGATGATGCAGCCGAGCATTTTCTTGCCAACCAAATCCCATCCCAGGGTTTTCGCCTCCGGTTGCAGCGTGACGCCGTAAAGATGGAGCTGAAGTTGATTGTTGATGGTCAAGCGGCCAAAACTGAAATCCGGCGAGGTCATGGCAATGTCGTCGGCAATGGAAGCGAGAAAACGCTGCTTCTCGTTGGCGTTTGGCCCCAGGACTATGATTTCGCCGATGCGCATAGGGATTGAAGTATCGTCAAAATGAAAAATGCTTTCATCTAAAATAAAATGTTGAGCACGCGCCGGCTCAGTGCAACAGCTTTTCGCGAATCATGAGCAGCTCGCTTTTGTCGAGATAGAGCTTGCGCAGCAAGCCGAGGCGCCGATCGTATTGCCGGCGGCCGGTTTGCTGGCGCCGGTCGTTGCGCCGGCGTTCGTGCGGCTGCGGCGCTTCTTCCGGTGGTTGCAGAATAACCTTAAACAGTTTGTCAATGCTCGGCGCAGGATCACTTTCGGCGTCGTTCAGGCGTTTGAGCCACTGCGTCGATTCGCCGTTCTTGTTGGGCGTTGCCGTTTGCTGGGCTTGCACGACGCCGCGATCATACAACTTTTTAAATACCGTCAATGTGCGCAAATCGTCCGATGGGCACTCTTCCACCATTTCGATCAAGCGTTTTGACTCGCCAT
>SZPB01000101.1 GCA_030263535.1 Cytophagia bacterium CHB2 | reverse complement strand
ATGGCCATCAAATCGATCGGGGTTTGCGTGATGAACAAAATCCAGCCCACGCACACAAACGCGAGTGGAATGCAAATCAGCACACTGAAGGGCAAAATCACGGACTCAAACAAAACACCCATGAGCAACAAAACAAACGTAGTTGCAAGATAAAGCCCGGCATTGGTGGATTCTTGCGTCTCGCGCAAGCGATCGAAGCGCTGGCCTTTATCCCAGGAATAGCCTGGCGGCATATGAAAGCCGGCCATCACTTGATCCACTTGGCGAAAGACGTTTTCCATTTTTTCGCTGGTGGTCGAGGCTTTCACGGCGAGCATGGTCTTGCCATCTTCGCGTTGAATGCGGCTGTAGCCGCGCTTCATTGAGATTTGCGCGATGTTCGCCAGCGGAATGTCCTGTCCATTCTGTTGCGGCAGGCGCATCGCCATAAGCTGATGCAAGGTCTCGCGATCCTGCTTTTGCATTTGAATGCGAATGTCAACCTCGCGATCATCCATGCGATAATCCGGCAACTCGACGCCGCGCAGCGCATAGCCGATGGTGCCCGCCACGGCGCGCGCATTCACGCCAAATTTCGCGGCTTGCTCGCGATCGAGTTTCAAGCGAATCTCATCGACGCCATCTTCCAACTCGGTATCGACATCGAGAAAGTCCGGGATTGTGCGCAAGCGCCGCTCAACTTCAGTGGCCAGCTCCGTCAACTTGCTCGTGTCATCGCCGTGCAGCACGACGGAAACCGTGCCCTGATCGCCGCCGCCGCCGCCCTGGCGCCAACGTGTGCGCATTTCGATGCCGGGCCGTTTTGGTGCATGCTCTTTAAAATGGGCCAAAACTTCTTCTCGCGTCATAGGAGCTTTATCCATCAACCCCAGCGTGCGCCCAATGCCATTGCCGATTACTTGCCACCAATCGTACGAAGGCGCCGGGTTGAGATAAATCTCCATCCGGCCCCAATTCGCGCGAAACCGGACATCCACCGTGCGCACACCGTATTCCTCTTTTTGCGCATAAACAAAATCCTCCAGCGACTTAAAATAGGAATCGGCCTCTTCAATCGAATAATTCGACGGCAAGTCGAACATCACCCAAATGTCGTTGATGTTGCCGCGCGTTTCATCCGTGGTGGGCACGGCTTTCATGATGGCAAACCCGCTCAGGCACAAGATTAAGAATAGAATTGCGGCATCGACGCGGTGCGCCAGCGTGCGCTCCAGCCAGCGTTGATAAAACCCGATCGCCCGCGTGATCGTCTTCGCTTCTTTCGGTTCTTGCATGCCGGAAAAAATCATCGTTGCCAATGGAATGAACAGAAGCGCGACGATTAGACTTGCCAACAACGCCACGATGATGGGCATTCCCATGCGTGACATGTAAAACGTCATACCCGGGTCATTCCCCATGAAAATCAACGGCAGGAACACCACAACTGTGGTCAGTGTTGCCAGTGTGATCGGCATGGCCACTTCGCTCGCACCTTGAATGGCCGCATCGCGTGGAGAAAGCCCCTCTTTGCGCAGACGATAAATATTCTCGACGACCACGATGGAATTATCCACCACCATACCGACGCTCACCATCAAGCCCATCATGGTCATGATGTTCAGCGTCCAGCCGACAAAATAAACGACAATGATCGTCGCCAGCAGCGAAATGGGAATTGCCAGGTTGATGATCAGCGTCATCCGCACGCGGCGTAAAAAATAGTAAAGAATAAAAAACGCGAAGATCCCACCCCACATACCCGAACTTTTAAGATTGTTGATCGATTCTTTGACATATGTGCCTTGATCGAAAATCATCTCGAAACGCATGCCGGAAAGCTGGGGCGTGGTGCTGATTCTCTCGTTAAGCGTTTTGGTGATGGCCTCGCAAACTTGCACGGTGTTCGCTTGCGACTCCTTGAATACTCCGATCCAAACGGCTTTTTTGCGGTCCAGCCGCTGCACCCATTGCACCTCTTCCGCAACGTCATACTTCACTTCGGCAATGTCTCCCAGCCGCAGATTGGAGTTGCGAATACGAAGGTGCTTGATTTCATCCAGGCTGGAATATTTCCCCACTGAGCGTACATAAAATTTCTTGCCGCCATCTTTGACGAAGCCGCTCGCCAACACGAAATTGTCGCGCTGCAGATCCTGCACAAGCTGATAAAGATCGACGTTGTGCGCATCAACCTTGGCTTGATCCACCATCACCCGCACGGCCTTACGGTCGGCCCCCCATAATTCAACATTGGCGACGCCGTCGATGCGGGTGAAGACCTTGCGCACGTAGGTGTCGAGCAAGCCGTAGGCATCTTCAAAATCCTTCTCCAGCGCCACGGCAATGACGGCGACGGATTCATCGTCATCGCTGAATTTGCGCGGATAAATCCGCTCGATATCCGCAGGTAGCTCAGGTTTAATGCGGTCCATGCGGTCGCGAATATCGGCATAGGCGACGTCCATGTCGGTATTGTTGGCAAACTCGATCCAAAACCAACAACCATTGTCGCGGCTGCTCGATTCGATGCGTTTCACGCCACTGATGGTCTGAATAATTTCTTCCACCGGCCGTGCGATCTGTTCTTCCACTTCGCTGGGGTTGGCATTGTTGTAGGGAATCCAAACGCCCAGCGCGGGAAACACAAAACCCCGCGGGAACAATTCGAGCGGAATATCCTTGTTCGCTACAACGCCGACGACGAGCGTCGCCAGAAAGATCATTAACACGGTTACCGGCCGCTTCGCGGATAAATTCGGCAGGATCGAGTTACGTTTCATAGGGGCGCCTGTGTTGGTACAATTTCTTTCGTGCCTATGCGCGCTCAAGATCTGTTAGGCTCTACACATGATTGCACGCGCGAGTTCGAAAGTTTGCGAAACTACTTCGAGCGGTCTAAAACGGCATAAACCACGGGAATCACAACTAGCGTCAGCAAGGTCGAACTGATTAAACCGGCGACAACGGTGATGGCCATTGGCGTGCGGATTTCGGCGCCGTCGCCCAACCCCAGCGCCATCGGTAAAAGTCCGAGCACGGTGGTGCCGGTGGTGATCAAAATCGGGCGCAAACGCACGCTGCCGGCTTTCACGATGGCCTCAATTTTTTCCATGCCGTCACGGCGAAGATGGTTGATATAATCGATCAAAATAATGGCATTGTTGACAACGATGCCCGCCAGCAAAATCATGCCGATGAATACCACGACACTGAGCGGAATCTGCAACACCCAAAGCGTGAGCACGACGCCAATCAGCGCAAGCGGAATGGTGAACATAATCACAAATGGATGGAGTAACGATTCAAATTGCGCCGCCATAACCACATAAATCAAAAACACAGCTTTGACCGGTCACCGTGAAACTGAAATCATCGGGCATGTCAATGGCGTTCAGCGTGGCGTAAATTTGTTCGGCCGCATTCTTGAGATCGACGCCGCTAATGTTGGCCGTAATCAAGGCCGCGCGCTGCTGCTCGATACGACGAATCTCGCTCGGCCCCTCTTTCACCTGAACATCCGCAATTGCTGCAAGCGGAATGGGAATTGGCTGGTTAGGGTTGACAATCAGGCGCTGCAATTCCTGTAAACCGGCTTTGTCATTCTCATTTACTTTCACGCGAATATCGATGCGGCGATCGGCTTCGCGAAATTCGGTGGCAACCACGCCTTGCACTTTGTTGCGCACGACGGAAGCCACGTCATTAATATTCAAATTGTAGTAGGCCAGACGGTCACGATCATAGACAATCTGCACTTCCGGATTGCCGGTTTGAAAATTCGAGCGCACATCCCGCAAGCCGGGCAGTTTTGCCAGGCGCGCTTCCGCCTCGCGGCTCAGCTCTCGCAGCTTCGTGAGATTGTAGCCTTTGATTTCCACTTCAATCGGGGTCTTGAAACTGAACATTGCGGGACGCGAAATTTTCGTTTCGACGTCGGGAATGTTTTCGAATTTTTGGCGCAAGTTTGCAATCACCGCTTCTTCGCGACGTTCGAAATCACCGTCTCCGTTCAGCTTAATCGTCATTCGTGCGGTATGCTCGCCTTCCTCACTCTGCGATTGCGAGGTTCTCTCGGTACCCGCCACCATCGCGACGCGCTCCACGTCTCTCTGCTCCACGGCAATTTGCCCCAGCGGCTGCAGCTTTTCGTCTGTGCTTTCCACTGGTGTGCCCACCGGGAAACGCGTTTCGACATTAAATTCGCCCTGGTGAACTTCGGGAATCAGCGTCAAGCCCAGGCGAGGCATCAAAACAAAGGCGGACAATCCGAATAAGGCCGCCGAGTAGGCGATCACCGCGCTGCGATTGTTCAGCGCCCAGCGCACGACTCTGGGATACGTTCGATACGACCATTCGAGTATTGGATTTGCTACGAACAGCATGCCAGTAAAGAAGAGTGCCACCGGAATGCCGGCAATCACCAAGCCGATCATCAGCAAAAATGCGCAGACGAAAATCCCCATCAAACCGGCTTTAAATATTGTGCTAAAAACATGATGAATCGCAAAGCGCACAATGCTATAAATCAAATAAAGGGGAAATCCCAAAAGGCCGGATAACGTCTTTTTGATTACGCCGCCGGTTGAAAACTTTGCGGCGAAACGGCGCCATCCACCAACAAAAGATTCAAACGAGTTATAAATAAAAATCGTGTTCCACGTGCGCAGATGCAAATCGTTGATGAATTTGGGATTGACGCTCCACGCCGCGAGCGCCTGTGCGAATCTGCGCAATGGTGGAATCCAGCCGAGCAACAAAGTTGGCGCAAATGCGAGCAACAGCACAACGCCTTTCAGCAGCGTCAGCAGCGAGGTGGCGAGAAGAATCAAAAGATTCAGCACCGCCTGGCCGCCAAGTCGCCCCAAAATGCCTGCGACAAACGACAGCAGGCGAATTTGCTCGCCGTCCTCTTGGCGGGATTTCCACGTTTTCAGGTCATCGAAAAGAGACAAGCGCAACACATGCTTGCCGGAAAATCGTCCGCGCATATCCTGCCGATACTCTTCTTTGATATAGCGCGAGGCGAGCATCGGCACGACAAACAACGCCACGGCCAGCGAGGCCAGCAACGAAAACACCACGGTCAATGCCATGTCGCCGAAAATTTGTCCGGCGACGCCCTTCACAAAAACGATGGGAAAAAAGACTGCCACCGTGGTCAAGGTTGAAGCCAACACCGCGCTTCCCACTTCGCCGGTTCCGAGCACGGCGGATTGCAACAGATCATGGCCTTCCTCGCGCTTGCGATGAATGCTCTCCAAAACAACGATGGCATTGTCCACCAGCATGCCGATGCCGAGGGCAAGCCCGCCGAGTGACATGATGTTGAGCGTGACATCGAAGATGAACATCGGGCCGAAGGTGGCCACCACTGAAATCGGGATGGCGATCGCGATGATTGCGGTATTCCAAACGCGCCGCAAGAAAATGTATAACACCACGATTGCCAGTATACCGCCCAACATCGCCGTGCCTTTCACCTCGTCAATCGCGCTCTCGATGAAGGTCGATTGATCGGAAAGCAGCGTGATGCCGGTGTTCGGCGGCAGGTTGTACGCCATAAAACTCGTCATGGCCTTGGCCAGCATCGCTTGCGCCGCGCCCGCTCCGCCCTTTTTTTCTTCGGTTTTGGGCTTGCCATTTTGCGACGCCCCCGGCTTTTTCATATTCGCGACAAAAGCCTGCTGCTCCGGCGTGCCGAAAATTCGTTCATTGACGGCCTTGGCAACCGTCACGATATTCGCATCCGCTTCTTTGTAAATCTCGATCTCAACACTTTCTTTGCCGTTGACCCGCGTGATAACTTCACGTTCCTTGTGCGTGCGCGTCACCGCACCGACATCTTTCACGCGAATATCGACCCCCTGCCGGCGCCCGATCACGAGATTGCGAATTTCATTGATATTCCCAAATTCATTCAGCGTGCGGACAAGGTATTCGGTCTGGCCTTCTTTGAGATTACCGCCAGCGAGATTGATATTTTCCTGCGCCAGTCTGCGATTGACTTCCTGAATATCGAGTCCCAGCAGGGTGATCTGGCGCTCATCAAGCTCAACACGAATTTCTTCCTCTAAACCGCCGCGCACTTTGACCGCGGCGACGCCTTCGAGCGTTTCAAGATCGCGTTTGATTTCTTCTTCCGCCAAATAACGCAACGCAAACAGCGATTGATCGCCGTATAATCCCAGCCGCAAAATGGGATCGAGCGTGGGATCATATTTTAGGATCAGCGGCTTTTTTGCTTCCAGCGGAAGGAACACTTGATCGAGCTTCTCGCGCGCATCCTGAATCGCGCTGTTCATGTCGGTGTCCCAGGTGAACTCCAGGATGATATCAGAGAAGCCGGCCTTTGAAATCGAGCTGATGCTGACGAGATTGCTGACCAGACCCAATTGCTGCTCGAGGGGCCGGGAAATCGTAGTTTCAATTTCTTCCGGGGCCGTGCCGGGATATTCCGTGCGGATGGTCAGCGAGGGATACGAGATATCCGGCATCAAATTCAACGCGAGTTGATCGTACGAAACCAGGCCGAACACACAGATGGCCACGACGATCATGAATATTGCCACCGGTCGCGTTGTGGTAAAACGAAAAAAATCGCCGGCCCTGGCCATGATTTCAGATTTATCGTTTGTCATTGCTTCGTTCTCTTGCTGATGAGTAAAGAGAGGCGTTGGGGGATCGTGGCATGGCGTGCGAGAAAGCAACGCCGCCGCGCGACAGGAGATTCACACGCCTGGTTAGATCTTGGCTTCCGCGATCTTCACGCGCGTGCTGTCTTTCATGGCATTATGCCCGACGACGATGATGGTATCGCCCAGCCCCACGCCGCTGACCGCCTCGATATTGTCACGATCGGAATATCCCGGCTGCAACGGCACTTTCAGGGCAAGCGTATCATTGCGCACGACATAGACGAATTGGCGGTTATCATCATAAATCACGGCCTTTTTCGGAATGAGCACGGCATTGTCTTTGGTATCCGTCATTAATTGCACATTGACAAACATGCCGGGCTTTAACAAACGCTGGCGATCCGACACACGAATCGTCACTTTCACCATGCCGCTCGAGGGATCAACAACCGGACTGATGCGATCAACGACGCCGTGGAATTCCTCCCCAGGCAAGGCCTCCGATAAGACTTTGGCATTTTGCCCGGCTTTTGCGCGCAAAGCATCGCGTTCGGTCAAATGAATCTTTGCCAGCAAGAGATCGGGGTTGACGATCGAATAAATCTTTGTCGAGGTTAACAGACGGTCGCCGAGTTTAACGGTGCGCTCGGAAACAAAGCCGGAAATGGGCGTTTTGATACGGCAATAATCCAGGGTAAGCTTGGCTTGCTCCCATTCAATGCGGGCCTGTTCAAGATTGAAATTCGCGACATCGAACTCGCTTGCGCTCATGAGGTTTTTCTCAAACATGCTTTTCGCGCGGGCATGATTGCTCTTTTCGCGCTCATAATTCACCTTTGCGGCTTCCTCTCTGAGCTTATATTCACGCTCGTCAACTTCCAGCAGCACCTCGCCTTTACGCACGTAGCGGCCCTCTTCGGCAAGCAATTTGACGGCGATGCCCGAAACTTGCGGGTAGATATCCACAGCTTCTTCCGTCTCAATCGACGAGGTGGCCAGAACATAGGCGGAAATGACTCCCGGTTTGATGGTCGTCACCTCTACCGGAACGGCCTTGATCTCATCAACCTTGTTCTTTTCTTTTTCCGTGGCCACGCCGTTGGTCGCGCTGGCTTCGGCTTTGTCTGTTTTGTTTTTGTCTTCGGCTTCAGACTTGGAGCAGGCGGTCACCGCCAGCGACGCGGCGGCAACAAGCACCAGAAGAAATCGCATTGTTTTCATAATTTTTGAACCTCCTCGATCGGGGTAGATTACGGAGCAGCAGCCTGGAAACGCAGGCAGTTAATACAGATGTTTAGCGTAAAAGTTTCACGCCAGATCAATAATATTTTTGAGGTTTAGAGTTGGACATCTTGGCGGTAAGGTGGGGGCAACTCGCGGCAAGAATTAAAGGGGAAAATTAGATCGTGATCGGGCAGGATGATTTCAGGCGTAAAGGTCTGATGCAATACGCAACAGCCGCTACACCCCAAAAACATATTCCACAACTTCACGCAATCACGACACTGAATTTTTCACGCGAACCGACTTCACCGATCTCGCGCGTATGCGGATCTTCCAATCGGTCGAAGAATTCCTTTACGCGACTCTGCGGCAGGGCGATCAACAAGCCTCCGGAGGTTTGTGGATCGCGCAAGACACTCAGCAGCGCCGTATCGAGATGCGAGGCAAATTGCACATAATCTTTCACAAAGTCGGCATTGCTGCGTTCGCCGCCGGGCAAACAACCTTCTCTTGCCAAATGCAAGGCGCCCGGTAAGACAGGAATGGCGGAGGCGGAAAGATTAAACGTCATCTCACTCGCCTGCGCCATTTCGTGTGCATGGCCGAGCAAACCGAAGCCGGTCACATCGGTCGCGGCGTGCGCGCCCACCGCCACCATGGCCTCACTCGCGCGGCGATTGAGCTGCGTCATCGTTTGCGTCAAAAGCGTGAGGCCGGCATCATCCAGTTTGCCGAATTTCAACGCGGTGCTCAGAATGCCCGTGCCCAACGGCTTGGTGAGCACCAGCGCATCTCCCGGCCGCGCGGTGTGATTGTGAATGATTTTTTGCGGATGAACCGTGCCGGTCACCGCGAGGCCATATTTGATTTCGGCATCGTCAACCGTGTGTCCGCCGATGATCGCGACGCCTGCGGCTGAAGCCTGATCCATGCCGCCGTTCAAAATCGCAACCAGCCAATCGAGATTGCCGTTTTTCGGAAAGCAGGCGATATTCAAGGCAGTGATCGGAGCGCCGCCCATCACATAAACATCACTCAACGAGTTGGTCGCGGCGATGCGGCCAAAGTCATAGGGATCGTCCACAATTGGTGTAAAAAAATCCACCGTTTGCACCAGTGCGAGATCCTCACGCAATTGATAAATACCGGCGTCCGCCGCGGCTTCAAGTCCGATCAGAACGTTCGGCATGCTGACCTTATTTACTCTCGTTAGAACTTGCCACAACAACGTTGGGCTGAGTTTGGATGCTCAGCCGGCGCAGCGCACCGCGTGCGTGAGTTTGGTGATCTCGTCTTTGGTAAGATTCATGTCAATTCAAACAAATTGTGCCGAACGCGTCCTTGTCCATCTGCAACGCCTGCTTCAGTGCTTGCCCACAGCTTTCGCTGCAAATCACAAAGTATAAATCGTTGCCTTCTTTCTTCGCTTGTGAATCCATCGGCACCACGATTGCCGGCACGGTTTTGCGGCTCAATGCCAGAAACAGCGGCAGAATCTTTCCTTCGCGATCGCTGAGATCGATGCCGGGCATGGCCTTCGCGCCACAGCCAAAAACCTCCTCCTCCGGCCCGATGACCCGATCGCACCAAGCGCAGCGGTTCGGCATCAGGTCGTATGTCATGTTGTGTTCATGATCGTTCATCGAGCTGTTCTCAGTTGTTTCTTAAACCACGGCACGAACATACTCGTCGTGCGTTGATAGTTACGATAATCTTCGCCCTTCGTGCGCAACGCTTGCGCTTCCGTCGCCGGAATGCCGGTGACTTTGAAAATCGCCAGCAAGATCAGCAATGGGCAATAGACCGAGATCCAACCATAAGGCGAAGCCGCGGCAAAAACAAAATAAGCCACCCAGATCAAAGATTCAAAAAAATAATTCGGATGCCGCGAATAATTCCACAGGCCGGCGCGGCAGGTTTTGCCCTGATTGCGCCGGTCGCTTTTAAACTGGTGTAATTGCCAATCTGCCAGCGTCTCGCCCAGAAACGCTATCAGCCAGAGACCCAGGCCGAACCATTCCAGAGTCGCCAATTCGGGTTTCGAATTCAAACATGCCAGCAAAAACGGCGCGGATAAAACCCAATCGAGCAAAGCCTGCGCTTGAAAAAATACAAAGAACTTCAAATTCAGGTTCGTTTTCCATTTCCGGCGCAACTCGCGATAACGGCCTTCCTCTTCCTGGCCGAGGTAGCGCGTGAACAGCAAATAAAACGCAAGCCGGAAACTCCACAGACACGCCATTGCCGTGATGAGAAATTTGCGCAGGGGCTCGCCCTCACTCATGAAAAAATATAAGAGCGCCAATAATCCGAGATTCAACGCCCAGCCGAAATCCACAATACCCGCATTGCGCGTGCGCAGATGAATCAGCCAGAGAATCGTCATCACGCCAAAAACGAGCGCAAGCCCCGCCCCAAGCATTTGCACAGCCATTGCGAGCATCAATTTTCTCTCACACGTGCGGGACAATCCGCATCTGATCAATAACCAAAATCACCCGATGCAAACAAGCCAATTGAGACCAATAATCGAATTATTGTTGCCGGCTCAATTTCGCAATGCTTCGTCAAATAGTCAACCGATCTTTTTAGATTTTCCCGAGTCACCCAAAAAAATATTTGTTTAGATCAAAATCATGCTTGCCTTCTCATAAACTTTATCTTATCTTTCCGCAATTATACGCGCGTGTGCGTATGAAGCAGCCATTGAAACAAAATGTTGGTGGGTAGCGCTGTTCGTTTGCGATTCTCTCCTGAAATCAACTTTCCGTCAAGCATTGACGCGCAAAGTCCAGGATGGGCGGGTTGCTGATATGGCGGGGGAATCCATCCCAATCTCTCTTCTCAAATCATCACAATCTCGTTGTTCAACTTTAGCCAGGAGGAACGGACATGGTCGCGTCCTATTCGGTGGGCCTCTTGAGGCATTTGTTGCTGAAGTTTTTGGCGCATTCTCGCGCTGAAGAATTCTCCCTCTCACGCTCTGCTTTCTTTCTGTTGATCTGGGGCTTGTTGGCATTTTCGCCGGCCGCCGCACAAACGCCAATTTTTATCAACGAAATTCATTACGACAACAACGGCGCCGACACCGGCGAGGCCATTGAAATTGCCGGTCCGGCGGGCAGCGATCTTACAGGTTGGAGCTTGGTGTTATACAATGGCGCTAACGGCGCGAACTACGGCACAATTTCGCTCAGCGGAACCATACCCGATTTCGGCAACGGCTTTGGCGTGGTTGCCGTAAATTCCCCGGTCGCCATTCAAAACGGCGCACCCGACGGCGTTGCGCTTGTGAATGCTGCCAGCGTTGTTGTGCAATTTCTGAGTTATGAGGGCGCGTTCACGGCAACTGCCGGCCCGGCAAACGGCATGACGAGCATCGACATTGGCGTCACCGAAACCGAAGCAACGCCGATCGGCGCCTCATTGCAGCTCAACGGCACAGGCGTCAATTACGAAGACTTCACATGGTCAGCGGCAGCAACGAACACGTTTGGCGCGTTCAACAATAACCAAACGTTCATTGGTGGCGAGGCTGCGCCTTCGGTTGCAAGCACCTCACCGGCAGAGGGCGCTGCCGGCGTTCCTATAACAACAAGTCTCACGATCGGTTTCAGTGAAGCGGTTGATGTGACCGGCAGTTGGTTTTCCATATCCGGATCGTTAAGCGGCGCGCATACGGCGACGATTAGCGGCGGGCCGCAGAGTTTTACTCTCGAACCGGATGTCGTTTTCGCCAACGATGAAACCGTCACGATAACCATCTTCGCTGCAAATGTAGCGGATCAAGACACAGACGATCCGCCGGATAACATGACGGCGGATTTCTCTTTTAGTTTTACCACGATTGCCAGTGATGACGCGCCTTCGATCACAAATACCTCACCGGCAGAGGGCGCCGCCGGGGTTCCAATCACAACAACGATCACGATCGACTTTAGTGAAGCTGTTGAGGTCACCGGCAATTGGTTTACCATTTCCGGATCATCGAGCGGCGCGCACACGGCAACAGTCAACGGCGGGCCGCAGAGTTTTACGCTCGATCCGGATATCGATTTCGCGAACGATGAAATCGTTACGGTTACCGTCTTCGCAGCGAATGTCGCAGATCAAGACGACAACGATCCACCGGACAACATGGCGGCAGATTTCTCCTTCAGCTTTGCCGCGGCCTCATCGCCGGGCATCATCATTAACGAAATTCTCGCGGATCCTGATGGCACAAATGGCGACGCTAACGGCGATGGTACTGTAAATACAACGCAAGACGAATTTGTCGAATTGGTGAATGTCTCCAGCGATGAACTTGACCTCTCCGGCTGGACGCTCTCGGACGCCTTACAAGTGCGCCATACTTTTCCAGCCGGCACATTGGTGAAGGGCGAATGTGCGATTGTGATTTTTGCCGGCGGCACACCCACCGGCGCTTTCGGCGAGGCCATCGTGCAAACGGCAAGCACCCACCAACTCAGCTTGAACAACACCGGCGACACCGTGACGTTGCGCGATGCGAGCAGCGCGATCATCGCCTCTTACACCTACGGCGCCGAAGGCAACGACAATCAATCACTCACGCGCGATCCCGACCTCACCGGCCCCGAGCCGTTCATCCGGCATACGCTGGCAACCGGGGCAAACGGCCGCTTGCATTCACCGGGTTCACGCGTCGAGGGCGCGCCATTTTCAGGATGCGCCGCAACTACTTTGACAAAAGAAATTTTTGAGATTCAGGGCAGCGGGCTGGCCAGCCCGTTTGCGAATCAGGTTATTACGACAGAAAACAACGTCGTTACAGCTTTGCGCAGCGATGGCTTTTTCATGCAAACGCCGAGTGAGCGCAGCGACAACGATGACATGACTTCCGACGGCATTTTTGTTTATACTAATGCCGCGCCGACGGTTGCTGTTGGTGATGTGGTTCATGTCATCGGCCCGGTGATTGAATTTTTCGAATTCACGCAGTTCGACAACGTTTCCACTATCGTTGTCATTTCTTCCGGCAATGCTCTGCCTCCCGCTATTTTACTCGATGGCCTCACACCTTCTCCTGATCAACCGCAATCGGCAATCGAATTCGAACGGTTCGAAAGCATGCGGGTTGAAATTGTTGAGGGCATCGTCACCGGCCCCAATCAATCATTCGGCAGTGATCCAGTTGCGGAAGTTTTCATCGTCGCAGGAAATGCCCGCGCTTTCCGCGAGCCAGGCATTGCGTTTCCCGGCTTGAGCGGGTTGCCGGTGTGGGATGGCAATCCCGAAATTTTCGAGCTTGATCCTGATCGACTCGGTCAACCGAATGTGGAGATTCCTGCCGGTTCAAGTTTCAGCGCGACGGGCGTTCTGGCGTACGAGTTCGGCAATTATGAGTTGTGGCCGGTGCAGTATTCGATCAGTCCCGCCGCCTTGCCGCGCGCCGTGCGTACACGCGCGCCCGGTGAAGCCACGATTGCCACCTTGAATGCCCGTCTTTTGTATGATGATATTGACGATCCCGCTCTCGCAGAGCCGGTTCCAACGGCGCCGGAATATTCCGCCAAGCTGTACAAACTCTCAAAGTACATTCGCGACTTGCTGCATGCGCCGGATATTCTCGCCCTTCAAGAAGTCGAGAATCTTGGCACGCTGCAAGCGCTCGCCGATCAAATCAACAATGATGATGAAACCATCGTTTACACGGCGCATCTCGTCGAGGGCAATGACGTTTCCGGTATAGATGTCGGCTTCCTGGTGCGCAATTCGGTTACTGTCAATTCACTCACCCAGCTCGGTGCAAGCGAAACCCTGTCGCTTGACGGGTCTTTGTTGCACGATCGTCCGCCGCTGCTGCTCGAAGCCGTTTTGCCCAATAGCCATGCTGTTTCGGTCTTGAATCTTCATTTGCGTTCTTTAGCCGATATTGAGGACGCAACCGAAGGCCCGCGCGTGCGCCAAAAACGCCACGAACAGGCGATGTCGGTTTCAAACATGGTGCAGAATCTGCAAACCGGCGATCCCGGCATCCATCTCATGGTCACCGGTGATTTTAATGCTTTTCAATTCACCGACGGTTACGCCGACGTTCTTGGCCAAATTTTGGGAACACCGGCAGATGCTTCGCAAGCATTGCTTCCCGGCAGTGATCATGTAAATCCGGATTTGATCAACCAAGTTCTGATGTTGCTCGAAGACGAGCAGTATTCTTTCATTTACGAGGGCAGCGCACAAGCGCTGGATCATATGCTGGCATCGCAAGCATTGCAGCCATTCGTAAGTGATATTGCCTATGCGCGGGGCAATGCGGACGCGCCGGCCAGCTTGGCTTCGGATGCTTCAACGGCCTTGCGCGCTTCGGATCACGATGGTCTCGTGTTGTATATTCGCGCTGCTCTCTCAGCAGATGCCGGCGAAAACAAGGTCATTTGCGCAGGCGGCTTCGTCACTATCGGCGGCTCGCCTGCTGCGACAGGCGGCGCGGGCGGCCCGTACACGTTCAGTTGGTCGCCGAGTGAAGGTTTGAGCGATGCGACAATTGCGAATCCGATTGCGTCTCCGCAATCGACGACGACATATGCGTTGACCGTCACTGAGCCGGCTACTGGCTTGACAGCGACAGATGAAGTCACGATCACCGTGTCCTCGGATCTCGCCGTGACCTTCGATCCCGTTGGGGAATTTTGTGCGAACTCGCCCGCGGTTGATCTCTCAAATTTCGTTTCGCCTGAAGGCGGAGCATTTTCCGGCCCCGGCATGAGTGGGAACATATTTGACCCGAATGTGGCCGGCCCGGGCACGCACACGATTGTCTATACCGTCAGCGCCGGCGGTTGTAGAGGAAGCTCGACCCAGGAAATCATCGTGAAGCAACTGCCGGTGGTAAATGCTGGAGAAAATCGTGCGGTATGCTTTGGCGAAACCGTCACACTGGGCGGAAGCCCCACCGCTTCGGGCGAAGGCCCGTTTACCTATTCTTGGACGCCGGCAATCGGCCTTGATGATGCACAAGCGGCGAATCCCAAGGTGCGCCTCACGAGTGAGGCGGAATATATCGTTGCGGTAACCGATGCCAACGGCTGCGTCGCCGCTGACACAATTACGTTGACCGTGTATAATTTTGTTTTCTTATCTGATGAACACGTGAAAATCGACGGCAATCGCGAATCGAACGGTAACATTCACTCCAACACAAAAATTTCGTTCGGCCCGGGCACAGGCTCGCCCGGCAAACACACCGGCAATCTCAGCGGCGGCGGCAAGGCTTCGATTACGCTTGAAAACAAGAACACGATTTTGGGTAATGTAGCCTGCGGCGGCAAGCTTTATTTGTCCCGCACGGCAAAAGTCACCGGCACAAAAGAAGATCAGGCTGAGGTTGCCCTCCTTCCACCTCCTACTCTATCTTTCAGTGCCGGCGGAGCAAGCCATGAAGTCAAAGCGAACAAAACACTGGCGCTGTCACCCGGCTCGTATGATCGCCTCAAAGTCAAGCGCAAAGGTACGGTGAAATTGCGCAACGGCGATTACTACTTCAATACTCTTGATACGGATCCGCTGGCCGTGATTCTGCTGGATGTCACCGACGGGCCGGTGAACGTGAATATCGTTGAAGAATTCGATATTGATGAAAAAGTGCAAATCAAAATCACGCCCGACGGCGAGGCCGGCACGGATAAAGTGACCTTCAATCTCAAACAAGCGTCCAAGCTCGACATCGGCAAAGGCGCACGCGTGCTGGGCGCGTTCATCGCCTCACATGCAGAAATCCACTTCTCCAAAGACAGCCAGTTTCGCGGCTCGATTTGCAGCGGCGGGGCGATTACGGTTGAGGCACGTGTGCCGTTCCAATTTCACGGTTCTTCAACACCATTGCCGAAAGAAGAAAGCGAAGGGCTGGAGTTTGCGGACGAGGCGCAACCGGTGACGCATTATGAATTGTTGCAGAATTATCCCAATCCCTTCAACCCGGAAACGCGCATTCGTTTTATGTTGCCCAATACGGGAGAAGTGGATTTAAAAATTTACAATGATGCGGGCCAACTGGTGAGAGAACTTACCAACGGTATGTTTGCCGGCGGCAGGCATGAATTGACTTGGGATGGCCGCGATCAAACCGGGCGTTTGGCGGCAACCGGAGTTTATTTTTATCGCCTGGTGATTCGCGGTGAAACCGGAGAAGTGATCTTGAACGAAACGCGGCGCATGACATTGTTGAAGTGAAAGCGCGCCCCGTGAGCTTGCGCTAGATAAAAACTTATCTCAAAACAAAAACTCCCACAAGAGTGATTTTGAATCATTCACTTTTGTGGGAGTTGTGTTTAATGACAATTGTTCTAAGAAATGCGGATTCAGCGAGTGACCCGCACAAATCATCCGCCCTTGACGCGAATGGTTGCGATCGCATTTCAACGAGGAACAGCAAGCGAGCCAGCGCTTGGCAAAAGCAACCGGCACATCTCCTCCCAGCGTTGCAGCACGCTCGGACCGTACTTGGCGAGTTTCTGACGAACTTGCGCCACACTCAACTCTTGATAAAGCTGCTGCGGAATTTTTATGAAGAAGCGATCGGCCATGCAAATGATCTTTTCTTCCAACGAGATGGGCAGATAATCGCGCACGGGCAGAGGCAGGTTTTGTTGCACAACTTCCTCGGCGGTGAGGCCCATGCCGGTATGGCGCTCACACACCAGCGCATGGCGCGGCAGGCCCTCCTTCTCTAAAATTTCACGCCCGAGAATCGTATGCTTGATATACGGCTCGCTGCCATGACAGAAAATTGCCGGCGCATCACAATAAAAAATGCCAATATCATGCAGCAGCGCCGCTTCTTCGATAAATTCCAAGTCGAGATTATTTTGAGGATGTCGCGCTTGAAACTCACGCGCGAGCGCCAGCGCTTTGGCCGCAACCAACACGCTGTGCGCCGCCAAAATGCGATACACCTCGCTGCCGGGATCGTAGTATTTTTGAATCAACGCGAAAGGATTCAATCGCTTCGAACTCCTATAGTCTTGCTGTTTGCTGTTTGCTGTTTGCTGTTTGCCGTTTGCAACTTGCCACCCTGCTACTTGTATTTCTGCTTCAGTTGCTTGCGCACGCTGCGATGAATGGCTTTCCACTTCCTCTTTTCTTCAAGCTGCGCGTGTTGATCCTGTTTGCGATGCAAAAATGCCAGTTCCTTTTGCAGCTTTTTATAATGGCCGTAGCGTTCCGAGCTAATTTCGCCCTTCTCCAGCGCGGCTAAAACAGCACATCCCGGCTCGCTTTCATGCTGGCAATCATTAAACCGGCAGTCGGCGGCGAAACGTTCAATGTCTTCAAAAACTTCCTGCAAGCCTTCAGCGCCCTCCCAAAGCTGCAATTCACGCATGCCCGGCGTGTCGATGACCAAGCCGCCGGTGGGTACCAGCACCAACTCGCGATGCGTGGTGATATGCCGGCCTCTGTCGTCAGCCTCGCGAATTTCGCCAATTTTGAAATATTCTTCGCCGAGGAGTTTGTTGATCAACGACGATTTTCCCACGCCCGAGGATCCCAGAAAAGCAACCGTACTGTTATTTTGTAGATAGGTCGCCAACTCTGCCATGCCCTCCTCGGCCACAGCGCTGACGGTGTGTATGGCCACGCCCAGCGCGACCGATTCAACCGCATCACGACACTCTTCGACATTGTCGCATAGATCCGTTTTGTTGAGCACGATAACCGGTGTCGCGCCGCTTTCCCATGCCAAAGTCAAATAGCGTTCGATGCGACGCAAATTCAAATCCTGGTTCAACGAGCTGACCAGAAAAACTGTGTCGACATTCGTCGCTACGATTTGTTCGTCGGTATTGTCGCCGGCAGCCTTGCGTGAGAATTTGCTTTTGCGCGGCAGCACGGCATGAATGACGGCTTTCTTCTCGTCGAGCAACGGGCGAATCACCACCCAATCGCCGACCGCCGGCAAATCTTCCGCGCCGCACGCTTCATAGAACATCTTGCCGGCAGCTTCGGCGGACAATTCACCGAATTCGGTGTAGAGCCGGTAAGCTTTGCGATGTTCAATTGCCACGCGGCCGACGGCATAGCCTTTCTCTTGATAGGGAGAAAAATGGGCGGCAAAAAAATCGTTCCACCCGAATTTTTCAAGCGCCATGTGATCTCTCGTGTTGCAATGATTCCTGCCCAACAACAATCGCGCGCAGTGCAGAATATTGGCAGCAACTCAGCCCAAATTATCAACTTTGGCCTCGATTGTCAATCGGATTGTTTTGCGACCCGCCGGTATTTTTGCGCTTGCGCTTGCAATAACATTTCAATAGTTTACCCCCGCAACGCCTGCTAAACACAAACACGGCCACACGAATGCCCTGGCATTGCTGTGGACCGCGAGTTGCTTTCATCTATCTTCGGCTGCGCAAACTTATGTTCTCCCTCAAACAAACACTCCTTGCCACGCTGCTCATCATCAATCTGCCCCTTGTCGCGCTTGCCGACGACGCGGCGACCTGGCTCAAACGCGGCAAAGAAGCAATGGCGCAGAACAAACTCGAACAAGCGCACAAAGCCTTCGAGCGCGCATTGCGGCTGGCGCCCAAATCACGCGAGGCCCTGGCCCATCTCGGCAAAATCGAAGTGGCCTGGGGAAAATGGGGCAAGGCTGACGATCGCTTCGATGATATTTTGAAACAGGATAAAAACAATCTCGAAGCGCATTACTATCGCGGCGTTTGCCATCGCGAAATGGCGACGACCAAAGCGCTTTTGTTGAAAAAATTCGATTTTGACAAGGCGGAAAAACATTTCAAAACCGTGCTGGCGCGCGATTCGTTATTCATGGACACGCTTTATCAACTTGCGCTGGTCAAACGCTATCGCGATGATTATGAGGAGGCGATTCGCCTGGGCCACATGGCCGTGCGCCTGCGCCCGGACCTGGCCGGACCGCAGCGCGGCCTGTTCCGCTTGTATCGCTATATTATCGAACATCGCGGAGAGGCGGAGGTTTTGCAATGGCTGGCGCAGCAGCAAAATGAACACGCCGAATATGCCATGGGAGAGTGTTATCGCTTAAACCGCAAGCTGATGCCGGCTGATTCCATTTTTCGCGAGTTGATGCTGCGCCCGGCAAACCTCAATATGCAACCCTTGCGCCTGTCGCGTGCACGCGCTTTTTATGAGGCCGGCAAACCCGAAATTGCGCAAAGTTTTTTTTGGCAAGCGGTCGATTCCATCGCGTCGCAGCTCGACGCTGATTTTGTCTTCGACGACATGAAGTACATCGTAAGCGACGACGAGTATGACGCGTACACATCCTTAACCTCGCCGCAGGAATACCGTGATTTCTTTCACAAAATGTGGCTGAGCCGCGACCCGATGCCGGCGGCGCACGTCAACCAGCGCCTGGCCGAGCACTATCGCCGGTTGCGTTTCGCCGAAGAAAATTACGCATTCGACGGATTTCGCACGTGGTTCAACAGCCCGGATAGATCAACTTACTTGAAATACACCAAAGTCTATTTTCTCAACCATGAATTCAATGACAAAGGCCTGGTGTTCATTCGTCAAGGCCCGCCGGATGACACCGCCCTCTCTGTCGGGCAAGGCTCGAATCCCAATGAATCCTGGCGTTACTACAAAACTCCCGACCGCAATGAACTGACGTTTCATTTTGTCATCGCGGACAATGCCGTGGGCAACAACTGGCGGCTGACGCCGATTCTCACTGATCCTGCTATGTTGGAAGAACGTCTGCATTGGGGCCCGATTTACATGCGGATGTTGACAGCTTCGAACACGGAGCGCTTGAATTATGAAAATGAAATGGCCGATCAAAGCGTGCAATCTGTGAAAGTCGGTTTGAATAGCGACCGCCACACCTGGCATGTGAAAATCGAGCCGCTCGCCATGTCGTTTTATACCGCGGCCTTCAAAGGCTCCGCAGCACGCGGCAGCCTCGAGTTGTATTACGCCATTCCAGTCAACCAGCTTTTAAAAGATTATGAGCCGGAACGCGGCGCGCTGCTGCTTGAAAAAGCCGCAGTTCTGCACGACATGGCCTGGAACGAGCTTGAGCGCGTCGACAAACAAATCGCGCTGAATCCGCAATCGTCGCGGCAATTTTCACACGGGCTGTTTATCGACAGCTATCAATTTACCGCGGCCCCGGACTCTTATCGCGTTGCATTTCACGCACGCCAAAACGAAGTCACGCCGAATCGCCTGGGAGGATTTACCCTCGAAACTTTTCTGCCGGACTTTGCCGAAAACAAGTTGAGCGTGAGTGATTTGATCCTGGCTTTTAATATTTCGCCGGCGTCAGAGGCAGGCCCCTTGACCAAAAATGGTTTGGCGATTTTACCCAATCCCTACAAGCAATTCAGCCTGGCCAAACCGGTGCAGCTTTATTTCGAAATTTACAACCTCACATTGGATCGCGAAGGCAAAGCGAAATTCGCCATCGAGTATACCGTGCAAGCCTTGAAAACCAAGCAAGGCGGCCTGAGCGGCATTTTTGGCGGCGGTAGCAAAACCAAAATATCACTGGCATTTGACCGTGAAGCCAGCGCGCCTGACACGTTCGAACAAATCGGACTTGATTTGAGCGCGGCCAAGCCCGGTGAATACGAATTGACGGTTACAGTCACCGACCGCGCCAACAAGAAAAACGTAGAGGCAAAAAGCAAAATCTTTTTGGAATAAAACCCGATCTCCCGGCGGGGTTTGGCCCGCGCAGGAAGCGGCATCTTCAAGTTCGACGTTTCCCCAAACACATTCCGGCTGATTAAGAGATTTGTTGCAGGTACTGCGGTTGCGGAGAGAGAATGGCGAAAACGGCTTTAGTGCTCGGCGCCAGCGGTTTGGTAGGCAGTCATTGCTTGCAATTGTTGTTGGATAATGCTGCTTACGATAAAATCATCGTCTGGCTGCGCAAACCGTTGCCCGTGCAACATGCGAAACTTGAGCAAGACATGATTGATTTCGATCAGCTATCCCCCTACGCCGATAAACTGAAAAACGTGCAGGAAATTTTTTGCTGCCTGGGCACAACGATTAAGAAAGCAGGCTCACCCGAGGCTTTTTATAAAGTTGATTTCACCTACCCTCATGAAATTGCGAAGCTCGCCGCACAGAATGGCGTGCAACAATTCTTGATTGTCACCGCGCTGGGGGCGAACTCACGTTCTTCCATTTTTTATAATCGGGTCAAGGGCGAGATTGAAACCGCGCTCGGCAAGCTGCCCTTGCCGGGGTTACAAATTTTCCGGCCATCGTTGTTATTGGGCGAGCGGCAGGAGTTTCGCCTGGGCGAGAGAATCGGAGCGATCGTGTTCACAGCGCTTTCATTTGCATTCTTTGGACGATTGCGCCGGTATCGTGCGATTGCAGCAAGCGTAGTGGCAGAGGCGATGATTCGGATTGCACAGCAAAACTTGACAGGGGTGAATATATTCGAATCCGAAAAAATCCAGGCGTTGACAGCGGACAGATAAGTGAGATTTGCTGTTGGAGGTTTACGTGGACGACTATCACGCGAGCGGGGCCGCCCGATTGCCAATTTAAAATTTATCGCCGCTGCACTGTGGCAATGGCGATGCGTTTCGCGCCGCTTTTCTTGGCCAGTCCGAGCAAATCCAAAATCTGCTTGTGCGTCACCTGTTTATCCGCGCGAATGACGACGAGACGATCGGGATGACGGCCCACCATTTCCTTCAAAGCCGGACCCAGCCGGGCAACCGGCAGCTCGTTTTGATTGATTGCTGCTTGCCCGGTGGGAGACAGCGTGAGGGTAATATTGTCCTGCGATTTCGCTTCAATGGTGGCGGCTTTGGGCAAATCGACTTCAATATTCGACGGCACATCCAACAGCGGCGCCGTCACCATAAAAATAATCACCAACACCAGCGCAATATCCACCAACGGCGCCAGGTTCGGATTGCTGATGAGATCGCCCGAGGGCTTTCCAATTTGCATATTACAGTTTTCGTTTGACGATTGACAATTCTTTTGCGCCCGC
>SZPB01000100.1 GCA_030263535.1 Cytophagia bacterium CHB2 | reverse complement strand
GATAAAAAATCATGCGCCAATATTTTTTTCGAGAACTCCTGTGTTGCGTGATAATGTTAGGACCCGCGGTTGTTGCTTTTGCGCAAAAGCAGGTGATCAGCCCGGCCTTGTCCGCGGTTAACGACGGGGATTGGGATGATCGCTTTGGTGCTCTCGGTTTGAATGGCCCGGTGCATGCAATTGCGGCGCACGACAACAAAATCTATGTGGGCGGTTATTTTTCCCAAGCCGGAAACATTGCGGCCAATAACATTGCCATGTGGGATGGCGCAAACTGGCAGGCGCTGGGCGCGGGCATTTCGACGATCGCGGTGAACGCGATGGTCTACGCCATCGCGATTACCTCAAATGGAGACGTTTTTGTTGCAGGCCAATTTAGCAAAGCAGGTGAGGGCGAGGCGGCCAGCATTGCGCGATGGAACGGTGCGAGCTGGTCGCAGCTTGCCAGCGGCGGCCGTGACGGCGTCAACAATACGGTTTATGCGCTTGCCGCAATCGGTAATGAGGTTTATGCCTGCGGCTTGTTTTCGAGGGCCGGTAATCTCACGGTCAACGGCATGGCGAAATGGGACGGCGCGCAATGGGCGCGGCTTGGTACGAGCAGCGTGAACGGCGTTACCGGCGGCGCAGCCTATGCGCTGTTGGCGCATGACAACGAGCTTTATGCCGGCGGCGATTTCAGCCGCGCGGGCGCGATCAATGCCAATCGTATTGCAAAATGGCATCCCGCGCGCAACGAATGGACGGCGCTGGATCGCGGCATTGACGGCCCGGTTTATGCGATTGCGGCAAATGATAGCGGCGAAATTTTTGCCGGCGGCGCGTTTTCCACGGAAAGCGGCATTGTTGTCCGTAACCTCGCGAAATGGGATGGCGGTACCTGGAGCAATCTCGGCGCGGGCGCAGACAACGGCGTTGCTGGACCGGTGCGTACTTTGGCATTCAAACAACCGCTTCTTTTTGTTGGCGGCGATTTTCGCGAGGCCGGCAGCACCGCCGCCAACTTCATCGCAAAATGGAATGGCAGCAATTGGAGTCCGCTCGGCAGCGGCGTCAGTGGAATTGTTTATGCGTTCGCGCACAGCGGCAACAAGGCGATTTATGTTGGCGGGCAATTTCAAACTGCCGGCGGCCAGCCCTCGCATTATTTCGGCATTTGGCGGGAACAAACGAATGCCGTGGCTGACAATCAAAATGTGTTGCCAGGATTTGCTTTGCACCAAAATTTCCCCAACCCGTTCAATCCGGCAACTGTCATTCGCTTTACGCTGGCGCGGCCGCAATGGGTTTCGCTAAAAATTTATGACAGCCGGGGACGCGAGGCCGCGAGATTGCACGAGGGGTTGCTCATGGCGGGTGAACATGTAAGAGCTTGGCAGGCGCATGGATTTCGCAGCGGCGTTTACTTGTGCCGGCTAACCGCCGGCGGTTTTCAGGAGACACGCAAATTGCTGCTCGTGCATTAATTGCATTTGCAAACCTCGTGAAACATCTGTTCAAACGCAGCCCGCCCAAATATTGCTTGACATTCGTGGTCAAGTTTTATATTGTTGCAACGAGTTAGGCGAGTTATGGAAGATAATTTGAACCCTCCGGCTTAACGTCCAGCCGTTTGCGATCTCGCCTGTCGATCATCCACAATTCAACAAATCTTCATTCACCAGCACCCAGCTTAAGGGAGGTGTTCAGATGCGAGTTGTACGTTCAATGATTTTGGTGGCAGCCGTAGCCGTTTTGGGCCTGGCGTTCGTGCGCAGCGAAAAGAATGACGTCACGCCGAACAATTCAGAAACCACGATGACGGTTCCCGCCGGCGGTTCCGTGACGGGAACAATAAAATATGCCGGCAAAGCGCCCGCCAAAGCCAAGTTGCCGGTCACAAAAGACACGGAAGTCTGCGGCAAACAAGAACATATTGATGAAAGCCTGGTGGTCGGCGCAAGCGGCGGCATCAAAGACGTGGTGGTATCGATTAAAGGCGTTACGGGCGGCAAACCCTTAACGGCGCTGGGCGCGGATTTCGCCATCGATCAGAAAGGCTGCATGTACAGCCCGCATGTCTCCATCGCGCCGGTGAAAACGCCGATCAAGATTCTCAATCCGGACGGCATTTTGCACAATGTTCACAGCTACAGCACGAAGAACAAAGAATTCAACAAATCACAACCGAAATTCTTGAAAGAGATGAAAGTCACGTATGATCTGCCTGAACTCGTGACGCTCAAGTGTGATGTGCATGGCTGGATGAGCGCGAAGCTCGTGGTGGTGGATCATCCCTATTATGCCGTGACGGATGCCAACGGCAACTTCACGATTCCGGACGTTCCGCCCGGCTCTTATACCGTTGAATTCTGGCAAGAAAAGCTCGGCACCCAAACGGCGAAAGTTACGGTGGCAGCAGGCGCCGCCGCCAAGGCCGACTTTACCTATCCGGTAGCCGCGGCCAAGTAAACAAAGCCCTCAACAGGTTGATTGAATGGCATATCAACCTTGAAATTCATCAAAGATCAAACCCACTTCCGCCGCGAACATCAACCGCTGCGGGACGTGGGTTTTCTGTTTTGTCGGGGCGAGCATGGCGCGACACGCACGCGGGCGCTAACGGGTCGCATTGCAGAGCAACTGAAAATGATCGCGTGCGCTCAAACTTTTATTGATTATTGCTGCAAAACATTGCCGATCTTGATGTCTAACTTGGCAATCATGGCAGAAAACCAATGAGAAAATATCATGCAAAGAACAGCCAGGCACACACAGCGGTTAAAGTTATTCATAACAATTTTCATCACTTCAGCATTTATAGCCTTCGCGCAAACGCCCGAGAAAGCCATTTGCGCTGTTTGCCGCGTGCTCGAAGGCACAAACGAGCCGGAAAAAGTCGTTGCGACCGCCGATTATCAAGGCCAAAAATATTATTTCTGCGCTAAAAAATGCAAAAACCTCTTTGAGCAGGAACCGGCTTCTTATGTCCTGCCGGAATTTCCCCGGCCCGCACCGAATTTCAGCGTGACGAGTTTGAATGGCGAAACCGTCGCGTTGGAAAACTACAAGGGCAAAATCGTTCTGCTCGATTTCTGGGCAACCTGGTGCAAGCCCTGCGTGCATACCATGCCGAGTTTACAAAAATTGCATAACCAATTTTCAACAAGAAACTTCTCGGTGCTGGGCGTTGCGATCGACGAACAGGGCGAGAAAAAGGTCAAGGCTTTCGTGAAAAAACATCGCTTGACTTACCCAATTTTTTTGGACGCCAAAACGAGTCCGGCCTGGGAGACTTACAAAGTCAAAGTGATTCCCGCGATGTTTCTTATCGATGCCAGCGGACAAATTGTGCAGCAATGGACAGGCGAGCCTGACTTTAAGGAAGTGGAACAGATGGTGGAGAAACTCATCTCAAAAACGAAGGAGCCGTAAGTTCTCGCATGGAACGTAAAAATATTTCCACGGGCACGAAATGGGAGCCGATTGTGGGTTACTCGCGCGCCGTCCGGTTTGGACCTTACATTACAGTATCCGGCACCACCGCAACAACGGAGAACGGAGATCTTGCCGGCATTGGCGACGCATATGCGCAAACCGTACAGACCATCAAAAACATTCAATCTGCCTTGCAAAAAGCCGGCGCGGATTTGAAAGACGTGGTGCGCACACGCATTTATGTCACCAACATCGAGGAGTGGGAAAAAATCGGCAAGGCGCACGGTGAATTCTTCGGCGCGATCCGGCCCGCCACCAGCATGGTACAAGTCAGCCGCCTGATCATGCCGGAAATGCTGGTTGAAATCGAGGCTGATGCCATTGTGCAATAACGCATAACGCGGCAGTATGCGAATTTACTTGCGCTCAAAATATCTTCCTTCGAACAGCAAATAAGAGGTGTGGCCGCCGCTGCCGTAAACGCCGAATCCGTCGATTTGATACTCCCGTCCGGAAGGGGTTTGCACGACTCGCTCTTTGAAGCTTTCAAGGATATTGCCTTCCCCGGTCCGGCGATACCAGAACAGCGTGCCCTCTTCGAAATGGCCATGATGCAACGATTGCTGGCCGTTATCTTTTTTCACTTCGCAATAAAGCTTGCCGTCTTTTTCATAGTTTCGTGCGTGCGCATGTACCACCCTGCCATCACGGCCGCGTTCTATAAAGGCGGCATGCTGTTCTCCGCTTTCCCACCAGTAATGTTGCTCGACCGTAATGTGATCCAGCAAGCGGCCCTCATACGAAAAAACTTTGAACACGCCCTGCCATTTGCCAGTGAACGGCGCAAACGCATCCTGCGCCGCCCGGCTTTGCGCAAAACTAAACGTTGCTGCTAAAAGCGCGGCGTAAAAAACAAGTCCCTTCATGCTTTTACCTAAAATGGAAAGGATTTATCTGGTTGCGGCTGCAAATCGGCTTGGCAATCTAAACCAACGTTTTGTCAGACGCAAGCCGGGCAAAAGCAGTTGCATTTCGAAGGGGTTTTCTTAAATTCATTCAACCGTTGCCGCTATTGTTTTTTGATTTCAGGCAGTCGAATGCTATCGCTTCGCATCGCTTCACAAATCATTTTTACTATACAGAAAACCACTTTTTTCCAACCGTGCAACATTTCAATGCGAGGAAGATCATGCAGCTTCAGGATATCAAAATCATTCCGATAGAAAAACCCGAGGCCATGAATTTCATACTCGGGCAGAGCCATTTTATCAAAACCGTTGAGGATTTGCATGAAACGTTGATTGGCGCGGTTCCCGGCATCAAATTCGGCGTGGCGTTTTGCGAAGCGAGCGGCCCGCGGCTGGTGCGCTGGAGTGGAACCGATCCCGAGTGTATTGAGCTGGCCAAGAAAAACGCCCAGGCGCTGGGCGCGGGTCATAGCTTCATTATTTTTCTTGGCAATGTTTTTCCGATCAACGTTCTCAATGCCGTGAGGAACGTTCCGGAGGTGTGCCGGATTTTCTGCGCCACCGCAAATCCGGCGCAAGTGATCGTGGCGGAAAGCGCGCAAGGCCGCGGCATTCTCGGCGTGATTGACGGTGGTACACCGCTTGGCGTTGAAGACGAAAAGGATATTGCCGAGCGAAAAGGGTTGTTGCGCAAATTTGGGTATAAACTCTGAGACGATTATCCGTTCGAACCTGGCGAAACTCGACCACGGCCAAGCCGCGGCAGATCAAGCAATGGCTGCCGTGTTTTTATGAACTGTCATGAGGCAAGATTCAGAACATGGCCGGTAATCCTGCAGAAATTCCTCGACTCTTCCTCGCGGAGGCGCGTTTTCATCTCATGCAGCAATATTTGCCCTGGTTGCGCGCTTGCCTGGAGAAACTTTCAGAAGAAGACATTTGGTGGCGGCCAAACGAGAAAAGCAACAGCGCTGGAAATCTGGTGTTGCACTTATGCGGCAACGTCCGGCAGTGGATCATTCATGGCGTGAGCGGCGCGCCGGATGCGCGCAATCGACCGGCAGAATTTTCGGAGAGGCGGCCCATTCCCAAAGCCGCACTGCTGGCGCAACTCGAAGCCACTCTGGCTGAGGTGGATGTCACGCTGCAACAAGTCGCTGCGGAAGATTTGCCGCAACCGCGCGCCATTCAAGGCTTCGATCAAACCGTGCTGAGCGCGATCTTTCACGTGGTCGAACATTTTTCCTATCACACTGGGCAGATTATCTATCTCACCAAGATGCGCACGGGCGAGGATATGAAGTTTTGGAATGTTTAAACGAGGCCAGCTTTGTCCGGCAACGAACGAGGCCGGCAAGTTATTTTCGCTGGAGGTAAGAGTATGCTGGTTTACATCAAAAAAGATTATGAGGAAATGAGCAAAGCCGGCGCGCAGATTGTCGCGGCGTTGTTGCGCAAAAAACCCAACTGCGTTCTGGGCTTTGCCACCGGCAGCACACCGCTCGGCCTATACCGAGAATTGATTCGCATGCACCAGCGCGAGGGCCTGGATTTCTCGAAGATCACGACATTTAATCTGGACGAATATGTTGGCTTGCCGCCGGAGCATGATCAGAGTTATCATTATTTCATGTGGGAAAACCTGTTCAAGCACATCAACGTCGATCGACGTTTTGTGCATATCCCGATGGGCATGGCGCAAAATATCGAGGCGCATTGTGAATGGTATGAGGAACAGATCGAAAAAGCCGGCGGTATTGATTTGCAAATTTTGGGCATCGGCGCGAACGGCCACATTGCCTTCAACGAGCCAGGCTCCTCGCTCGGCTCGCGCACGCGCATTAAAACCCTAACGGGGACGACGCGCGAAGCCAACGCACGCTTCTTCAAAAATCCGCATGAAGTGCCGAAGTATGCCATCACCATGGGCGTCGGCACGATTATGGACGCGAAGCATGTACTGCTGCTGGCCAACGGCGCAACCAAGGCCGCGGCGATTGCGGCAACGTGCAAAGGTCCGATTACGGCCATGTGGCCTGCGACCATCGTGCAAATGCACCGGCTAGCTACCGTGCTTGTCGATCAAGCCGCAGCGGCAAAACTTAAAATGAAGTACGAAGGCTGAAACGACAAACCACCTTTGTCCATCAGGGTGAGCCATTCTGCCTGCGCTTTCCGGTGAATTCGTTTGAAACCCTGACTCGAATTTTACGAAAACAAACCTTCCGCAATTCGTTTCATTCATCCAAACTCATGAGGAGTGCTATGCAGCTCAAAAAAATCCTGACTGTCGGTCTCGCCGTTTTGCTGGGCTCGAGCGCGCTGTTCGCCGGCGACAAGCCTGCGCTCAAGATTGATTACGAAAAGTACAAGCTCAAGAACGGCCTGGAAGTTATTTTGCACTCGGATAAATCCGATCCGCTGGTCGCGGTCGCGATTTTGTACCATGTCGGCTCGAACCGCGAAGAGAAAGGCCGCACCGGTTTTGCGCATCTTTTTGAGCACATGCTGTTTCAAGAATCCCAGCATGTCGGGCAGGATCAATTTTTCAAAAAGATTCAAGGCGCGGGCGGTACGCTCAATGGCGGTACCTCGTTCGATCGCACGATTTATTTCGAAGTCGTGCCCAAAAACGCGCTCGAAATGTGCCTCTGGCTGGAGTCTGACCGCCTGGGATTTTTGCTGCCCACGGTGACCCAGGAGGCATTCGCCAACCAGCAGGATGTCGTACAAAACGAAAAGCGCCAGCGCGTGGACAATGTGCCTTACGGCCACAGTTGGTATGTCATGCACAAGCTGCTGTTCCCGGAAAATCATCCCTACAATTGGCAAGTCATCGGTTCGTTTGAAGATTTGTCCAACGCTACGCTGGCGGATGTGCGCAGCTTTTTTCAAAAGTGGTACGGCCCGAACAACGCCACGCTGGTGATTGCGGGCGACTATGATCCGGCGCAGGCGAAGCAATGGGTGGAAAAATATTTCGGCGAAATCAAGCCCGCACCGCCCGTGCCCGATCCGCAACCGATGCTCGTTACGCTCGAGCAGACCAAACGCGCATTTCATGAAGACAATTTTGCACGCTCACCCGAGCTGAGCATGGCCTTCCCCACCGTGCAAAATTTTAGCAAAGATTCCTATGCTCTCGACTTGCTTGCCGATCTGCTGTCAGATGGCAAGAAAGCTCCGCTTTATAAAGTGATCGTCGAGGAAAAGAAACTGGCGCCTTCCGTGACGGCCTTTCAAAACAGCCTGGAAATGGCGGGCTATCTGCTCGTTCGGGTGCGCGCGTTTCCGGATAAGAGTTTGACGGAGGTGGAGGACGCCATTTTTGAAGCGTTAGGGCGCTTTGAAAAAGAGGGATTCACCGACAAAGATTTGGCCCGCATCAAAGCCAAAACCGAAACTAATTTTTATAACAGCATTGCCAGCACGCTGAACAAGGCTTTCCAGCTTGCGAATTATAATGAGTATGCCGGCTCGCCGGATTTCATCACGCAGGATATTCAAAACTCGTTGGCCGTCACCAAAGACGATATCTGGCGCGTTTATAACAACTATGTCAAAGGCAAAAACTTTGCGCTGACCAGTTTTGTGCCAAAAGGCAAACTCGAGTTGGTGGCAAAGAATTCCGAACGCTTCCCGGTGGTGGAAGAAGCCATCGAAGAAGCCGGGGTTGAAAAACCGGCAGCCAGCGCCTCCGCTGCCACGATGGAAAAACTGCCCTCGAGTTTTGATCGCTCGGTTGAGCCGCCGAAGGGGCCTGCACCGGTTGTCACGCTGCCGAAAATCTGGACGCACACCTTCAAAAACGGCTTGCGGGTTTACGGCATCGAGCACAACGAATTGCCGCTGGTGGAGATGTCGCTCACGCTCAAGGGCGGCATGTCGCTCGATGATCCCAACAAAGTCGGCGTGGCGAATTTGATGACGGACATCATGATGGAAGGCACCAAAACCAAAACGCCGGTGGAATTGGAGGAGGCGATCGACGAATTGGGTTCCACCATCAGAATGTTTACGACTGATGAAAACATCGTCATTCAAGCCAACACGCTGTCGTCCAAGCTCGACAAAACCTATGCGCTGTTCGAGGAAATTCTGCTGGAGCCGCGCTGGGATGAGAAAGAATTTGACCGCATCAAACAAGAAACGATTGAAACCATTAACCGCCGCAATGTCGACCCGGCGACGGTGGCGATCAATGTGCATCGCAAACTGATTTATGGCAACGCTCACATTCTTTCAAATCCGACCATGGGCACGGCGGCAACGGTCGAGAAAGTCAGCATCGCAGATTTGAAGAACTTCTACGACAAGAATTATTCGCCCGCCGTGTCACACATTTCCATCGTCGGCAACATTTCCAAAGAAAACGCCCTCAAGCTTTTTTCGCCATTAGAACAGAAGTGGCCGGCCAAGGAAGTCAAATTCGCCGAGTATCCCACGCCGCCGCCGCTGGAACAACCGCGTGTGTACTTCGTTGACATGCCCGGCGCCAAACAATCGCAGATTCGCATCGGTTACCTGGCCTTGCCCTATACGCACCCGGATTATTATGCCGCGACGGTGATGAACTACAAACTGGGCGGCAGCTTCAACGGCTTTTTGAATCTAATCTTGCGTGAAGAAAAGGGTTATACTTACGGCGCGCGCTCGACTTTTATTGGCACGCGATTCCCGGGGCCGTTTGTTGCGTACGCCGGCGTGCGCTCCAATGTAACGTTTGAATCGGCGCAAATCTTCAAAGATGAAATCGCCAAGTATCGCAACGGCTTGTCCGATGAAGATTTCATGTTTACGAAAAGCGCGTTGACGCAATCGAACGCATTGAACTTCGAGACGCTCGGCGCCAAGCGCAACATGCTGGATCAAATTGCCGAATACAATTTGCCGTTCGACTATGTCAAACAGCAGGAAAAAATCATTTTCGATATGTCGAAGGAGCAGCATCAAGCGCTGGCGCAGAAGTATCTTGATCCCAACAAGATGATTTATGTCGTGGTCGGCGATGCCGCCACACAATTGGAGGGTTTGAAGCAGTTGGGGCTGGGAGACCCGATTTTGCTGGATAAAGACGGCAATCCCGTCAACTGATTTATCTGCGGACGCCGGACGCGCCTTCACGCGCGTCCGGTATTTTGTTTATAAGAGCTACCCCGATTTGCAGACAAGCTGCAAATCAAAGCTTCTGCGAAGCAGCAAAAACTATTCGGCGAAACTCGGTGTCTTCGATGATCATCGGCGATAAAGCTTTTCTGCCGAAATGCGCCGACGTCACCGAACATCGCCGAAAAAAACTTTGGCAGGATGATTTATCGACAGAATTATTTCATATCGTTCTGCCGACAAATTAATCTGACATAAACCTTCAGAATTTTGTTCTATGTTTGAATAGGCAATCGTCTTAAACCCATCCTGCTCGCAAGCCAAGAACGCCCCGTTCAAATAGCGCTTGCAAATCGAGCGCAAATTCCCTTAAATCATCTCGTCGTTTTGCCTCAAGAATTTTTGGCGAAAAAGTAACGGCAAGAACGCCGGCCTGACGGTTGTTCGATTACTGACCGGCGCTAAAAAATGATTCTCCGGGCGTTTTGTTCACAACGATTTTTCAGCAACCCCCCGCATCATCAGATTCGCGACGTAAGGACGAGTTCACATGGAAAAAATCGCCATTTGCATCATTGGCGCAGGGCCGGCAGGCATTGCCACGGCGGCTGCGTTGGTGAAGCAACGGCCGGCGTTGCGCGATCAAATTTTACTCATTGAAAAAGAGCAGCACCCGCGTCATAAACTCTGCGGCGGCGGCTTGACGCCCTGGGCCGATCAACTCTTGCGCGAGTTGGCGCTGGAGGCGCCGGCGCCGGATTTTTGCGTCAATCGTGTGCTGTTTTATCTCAACGAGAGTCCGCTCACTTTCGATATTCCGGGCTTGATGCGCACCGTTCGCCGCAACGAGTTTGACGCTGCGTTGGCCGGCTCGCTTCGCCGCAAGGGCGTTCGCATTCTGGAAAATACCGCAGCGCAAAATTTTACCGAGAACGACGAGGGCATACTCATCACAACTTCCGGAGGAGAATTTCTCGCGAAACTGGTGGTGGGTGCTGATGGCGCAAAAAGTCTCGTGCGGCGGCAATTTTTTCGTGAAATGCCCTCGCGCGTCTCGCGTTTGCTCGAAGTGTTGGTGCCAGCCAATAATGGCGCCTCACATGTATTTGAAAATCAAGCGGTGGTTATCGACTTTCGCGCGATGCGGGAGGGGTTGCAAGGGTATGTCTGGGATTTTCCATGCTGGGTGAATGGCGCGCCTCATCTTAACGTGGGGTTGTTCGACAGCAGGATTCACGACGGGCAAAATAATCTGCGTGCGGATCTACCCGCGTTGCTCAACCGGCACCTGGAAACACGCGGATTCAAACCATCGACCCAACTTATGGGGCATCCGGAGCGCTGGTTTCATCCGGTGGATCGCTTCAGCCGGCCGCGCGTACTCTTGGCAGGCGAGGCTGCCGGCATCGAGCCGTGGTTGGGCGAAGGCATTTCCGCCGCGCTTGCTTATGGTTTTGTCGCAGCCGAAACGATCGTGTACGCGCTGGATACGAATGACTTCACGCTCGCGGATTATCAGCAGCGCATCCGGGTTCATCGTCTGGGAAAGTTGCTGCGCCGCAATCGCATCATTGCAAAGGTGTTTTATGGAAAATATTTTCGCGCACTTTTGCCCTCTTTCGGTCGCGTGCTGCGCGGCTATGTCAGCATCAAGCACCGCCTCAGCGCAAGATAATGGCAGGCGGCCAACAAAAAAGCCGCGAGCATTCCAAAAATGCTCACGGCTTGTACGTGAGTGGAGACGGCGGGAATCGAACCCGCGTCCGAAGGCCAGTCAACGAGAACTTCTACATGTTTAGTCGGTTGATCGTTCTCACGCGTGCGACCTCAACGGACAAGGGTCGTCACGCGCCAGCCTGTAGCATCTCGCCTGCGATACCCAGACACAACCGCAAGCCAGCCACTGTTGTGTCGCCCGTGCTCAACCGAGTGGCGCGATGGAGACGAGCGTGCCGCCTAATTAATTAGGCAGCAACAGCATACGCATAGTTGTCTGCGTTTAAATTTGTTGCCCGGATATTTAACGAGGCTCCAGACAACCTCGACATGCCGCTCTCGCTTCCTCGACCCCCGTCGAAGCCATGTCGTCCCCGGGAAGCGTTCATTTAAACGCCCAAACATAAGAAATAGTTGCACGGCAATCAAGTTGATTTTCCCCCCGCGCGGCGGCGCCATGAAAAACTCATTGATATTGCCATTGTTTTAGAATATTTTTTCGAGCGTCTGAATAATCATGATCAAAGACGGTAATCGCAAGTTTTTGCCATTCCTGTAAACGCTTAACCTTTCTCTCTGAGGAGCATCTGATGAAACTGACGAAGCAGCAACGCCAAATGATCATTCGTGAATTGATCGTGTCCAACCGCATCGCGAGCCAGGATGAATTGAGCCGGTTGCTGCGGCGACAGCGCGTGGAAGTGACGCAAGCGACGCTCTCACGCGACTTGCGCGAGATGCGCATCGCGCGCATGCCGGAAGACAACGGCGTGCGCTACGTTTTGCCGGAAGTTGCCGAGGGCAAAAAGCTGCGCCGCGTGGTGCAGGAAGAAATCGTTCAAATTCAGGGCAATGAATGCGTCATTATCATTAAGACGCTGCCCGGCCGCGCGCCCGGCGTCGGCGTTTTTATCGATCATCTCAAGCACCCCGACATTCTCGGCACGGTCGCCGGCAACGACACGTTGTTGGTCGTGCCGCTCAACATGAGCAAAACCCAGGCGGTGATCGATCATCTGCGCACACTGGGCGTTGCTGAACCCAAAACAGAGCCTGACAACGATATGGAGATGTAATCGGCACTACGGATAAACTGAATCAGTTTTACCTGGTCGATCGCTGGCTTTTGGGGCTGACGGTGAGCGCCGGCGCTTAAACGCCGGCCATTTCCTCCAAACCTCCTCCTGCCCGTGCAACGTTGTTGCAAAATTGCATTTCATGTGGGGCCTCCTGCCAAACTTTTTTTACGCGAATCCCCTGGCTAAAGCCTATATAGAAACAATAAAATGTAATGACGGCATACCATAGGGATATGATTGCTCAATCTACGGCTCAACGCGAGAAGTGGCTTTGCCCCTATCCGCATGACGCGGCTCCGCTTCTTCCGGAAATTCCATCAGGCACGAACGGCGCAGTCACAGGCGCTTCTCTTTTTGGCGAAACCTGTACGGACCCCAATTGTTTACAGCCGATTTTGCGCTGTGCAGGATGCGGAGGAACAAACCGGACGAGTGCGCGCTTCTGCCGGTATTGCGGCCAAAAACTCGCTTATGAAGAAAATTTTCAAGATATGCTGATGCGGCGTGATGTAGCGCAACCCGGAACCAAAAAGAACTATCGTCAAATCACCTTGCCCGGCATCATGCCCGGCGGCGTTACCGCGATCGTGGTTGGTTGGGGATATTTTGCTTTCGCTGCGGCGCAGTGGGGATTGGGCTTGATGGCAAATGCGGTGTTGCATCCGCCGCGCTTATTGCGCCGTTTCCGCAGCTCAAATGACGATCTCGTCACACAGTTGCATGCGGTTTCACATCCGCAGTGGTTCCCGGGCTTTCTCGCGCTGGGGCGGCGTTCGGTATTTTATCTCACTCTCGCGCCGCAACCCCATTGCCGGTGCCTCTTTCGGTTGAAGGAAAGAAATTGGTCCATCGACGGCGCGCTCATTAGCGGCAGTTCCGTTGTCCTCCGGCTGTTTGACCGCGCTGGCAATCGTTTGCGCTGGCTAGCCGTTGCCGGCGATTCGCGTAGCGTGACGCCGCTGCCCTGGCAACATCGCGGTCCGGCGGGCAAAATGATCAAGCTCGCCGCCGAAGATGAGATCCTCTATCACACTTCGGAAGAAGTGATTCGCCTGAATGTGCGCACCGGGCTTGAGACGCGCTATCCGGCGCCGCCCTGCGGCTACGATATGGCAGCAACGCCGCAGATGCATCCTCGCACCGGTGAAATTTTCCTGCTCGGCGGCGACGATCTCATTTATCGCCAGAATCTGGCCAATGCGGTACCGTTCGCCTTTACCGACCAACCTCGTCCGGCGGCGCATTTGTTTTTTGATCCAGCGGAGCAAGCGCTTTATCTGTTGAGCCGCCAGGGATTAACGGCGCTGGATGACGCAAGCGGCGGAGAAAAATGGTCGTTTGGGCGTAACGCCGATTTTAGTGTGTTGCTGGGCGCTCAGCCGCCGCAGCGCTGGGGCAGTCATTTAATCGCAGCTGTACGCAGTCCGAAATGGCAAGGCGAGCGCATCAGCTTGTTACCGCTGAAACCAAGCGGCAAGATGATGCCGCTGCCGCCCGCGGTCGCCATTTCGCCTGCGCCGGCATGCACCGCTTCCGGAGTCATCGCACTCCAGCAGCCCGGCGCAACCGCGTCATCGCGGCATGCCGCGCTGCTGCAACTCAACCTGTAGCCTTTGCGATTGTAAACGTGCTTTGTCCAAATTGCAAATCATGGGAAATTACATTGACAACCGCCGCGGATCAATTCTGCTCATGGTGCGGTTGTTCGCTTTTTCAGGTTGACTGTAGCGTCTCACCTGAACTCGTCTATTTTCATCCTGCGGAAGGGGGCTTGCCGGCGATCAGTGTCTTGCTCCAAAACAATGGTCTCTTGCCCGTCACGGTTCTGGATGTTCTTTCTAACCCGCCGGGCTATGTGCATTTCCCCCATTTACCTCTTGCGTCAAATGCCGGCGAGACTACGCCGGCCAAAAGCGCCCGCCCCGCAATTGTGCTGCAAGCCGGCGAAGTGAGAGAATTGCAGGGCAAAATCACGCCGGCCGCATTGCGTGATTTTGATGGCGCGCATATTCGCTTGAAGCCGAAGCTCGATCCTGCTGTCGCTGTCGCAGAGTGCCGCGTTGCTGTTTTGCCTTTTCCAGAATTTGAATTGCTCACGCCGGCATTGCAATTGTTCGACACACTGTCTTCTCAGTCGCCGATGTTACGCTGCAGTTCCGGCGCGCGCATTCGCTTGCGCCACGGCAGAGCTGATATTCGCGAATTGGCGTGCGATCAACCCGGCGTTAATTTTTTGCCGGACGGCCCTCATCCGATTCCCACCGAATTGGAAGCCGAAAAAAATAACGGCACGCTCTCCTTTCAAGTTGAAGTCGAACGCGCGTTTCTGGCGCCCTATTTAAGAACCGGCCAGCCCATGCTCGCCACCTTGAAACTGGTGTGCAACAATCCGCCGGGAACGTTTGCGCCATTCAATTCGCCCTTAAAAATTTTCGCCCATCCGGTGCCGCGCCTGGAATTTCCGGATCTAGCGAGTTCGGTTAACGGCAACCTGTTGGAGTTGCAAACCTGGGCATTGACAGACCGCACGCGCACACTCTCGCTGCAAATCAAAAACCCGGGCACGCTGCCGCTTGAAATTTTTGCCATTAAAACCACCGCCACCCTGGAATGCCTGGCGCTGCAAGGCCCGGATTTGCCGATCACGCTTTTGCCCAAACAAAGTGCAGATGTTCGATTTTTGCTTGATACACGCACGATTGCTGATGCTCAGGAAATCACCGGCAAGCTAACATTTCAATTTCGCGCCAGCCACGAGACGGAATTCACCGCGCGTCTTGCGCTGGCCATTGATGTGCGCCAACCGCAACCTTATCCCGGCGTATCGGCGCTGGATTTTGGCGCGAGTCATACCTGCCTGGCGGTTGCAGAGCTTGATGACAAACCGGAATCAATGCCCCGGCTCGTGCGCATCGCTGGTGAAGCATTCGTGCCCTCGGCCATCATGTATCACGACATAAGCCCGGAGGGCGAGCGCCATTACGATATTGGCCATGCCGCGCTTGTTGCCAGCGCGGGAGTTGACGCCGTGATGCACGTCATTCCGGATTTAAGAAAGCATCTTGGTGTTGCGCATGACTGGGAAATCATCTTACATCATTCCGGCGCCGCCGCGACGCTGCCCGCGCCGGTGATTCTGACAGACTTCATCAAGAAATTCATCTATGAAGCAGAGAACAGTCTGGCCGATGAGTTATACCGCCGCGCGGAGAGCGGACTTGATTTCAGCGCGTGTTTGTTGCAGAATACCTTGGTCATCCATCCCGCAACGTTTACGGATCATCAGAAGCGCGCGCTGTGCGCGGTGCTTGCAAATGCAGGATTCAATTCTCCGGATGAAACCTGGCTCCAGCCGGCGCCGGTGGTTGCGGGATTTGAAGGCCTGGTCGCACGAGTGCCGCACTGGCAGGCCGAAGCGGAAAATGCAACGCAGCCGCAACTTCATCATGTTCTGACCTATGATCTCGGCGCAAGCGCCACCGGCCTGGCGCTGACGCGCATCGAGTTGCAGCCGGAAGCAAACAAAACGTTCGCAGAAAGCACGGCTGTCATCATGAATCTAAAAACGCTGAGCGTCGACGGCGATCCCGGTTTCGGCGGCGACACGATCACCGTTGCGCTGGCGAAATATTTAATGGAACAAGCCGTGGCGCAACTTGAGCAAAAGCTGGCGCCGCCCGTGGTCGTGCCGTTGTGGAATCGCGCGCTTGAACAACCGCAACTCAAACTTGAAAAAATCGGCTACCTAAACTGGCGGCGGCTGCTGCGTAACGCCGAACATGTGAAATGTCTCTTATCCGAGTCGCCGACGGATAAGAATTGCAGTTTCAAACCGATGACTTTACAAGTGGTGACCGATGGCAAAGTGAAAGCCGCAACCATCACCGGCGTCTCCGCCAACAATGAGTTATTGCACAACCTGGTAGCGGCGCATCTCGACGAACATGTTCAGATGCTCAAGAGTTTAGTGCGCAAGCACGGGCTGGAATGCCCGGAAATTTTTCGGCTCACCGGCAAAAGCACCCTGTTGCCGTTTATCCGTGCGCGCTTTGCAGACATCTTCAATCCCAGGAAATGCCGGGTGGTCTATAGCCTCGACGGCAAGCCGGCCAAGACACTGCTTCCGATCAATGGTTTGAAATCGACGGCGGCCGTTGGCGGCGTGCATTATTTGTGTCATCTCAAACGCGGCAATTGGGCGCCCCGGCAGGAGCCAGCGCCGCAGCAAACCGGCATGCGCATCGGTTTGGGAATACGCGGCAACAACAGCCTGCGTTTTTGGGAAGTGATCGGCAAAGGCGGCTTGATCGGCGCCGAGTATGTCGTGCGACCGTTCGGATTGACGCTGGAGACGACTCTGACGTTTTACGCCAGCGCAAAAGAGGGCGAGATACATTTGCCGCAAGAGGCCCAGCTTATCGCCGCGTGCCGGCTCAATCGTTTCATGCCGGCTTTGCCGGGCGACTTGCGCGACGAGGAGTTGCTACGCTTGGTGTGCGCCGGCAAATTGCGCGTTCAATTAACGCCCAATCATGAACTTCATGTGTTGTTGCAGGCGCGCGGCCGCGAGTACGTTATTTATCTCACTTTGCAGAAGTGAGAGCAGAAGCTCGCCGTGGTGAGCTGGTCATTCTTACGTCTCGAATCGGGCAGGGGCGAACGCGCGAAATTGTTTCTCCCATCACCTCCGCATTAAGTTTTTTTATTTCATCCGTGATCATTTTCTGAGGCATTCATTTTATCGGATTCATCACGGCGCAAGTCGCGACCAAAAGGAATTTAAGCCTGTTCAGGAGTTTCATATGAAAATCAAAATAGGTGTTTTGCTATCTGCCGCGCTGCTGGTGCTGTTGGCCGTGGCAAATAATTTCAGCGCCGAGGAAAAGCGTTTGATCTTGGCGCCCGGCGCCAAGCTGCACTTGCCGGCCATCACCACACCCACAGACAGCTTCGCAGTTCGCTTCACGTTGGCGTTGCCGGATTCGCTCCGGTTGCAGCGCCATCAATGCCGCATCCTCGCCGGCAGCGGCTATGTGCTGCGCACGCTGCCGGCTTATTCCTGGGCGTTGCGCGACTCTGCCGTGATCGTCCTGTCAACTCTCGATTTGACCTTGCGTGCTTTGGCCGATTCCTCCGGGTCGTTTCAAATGCGTTTTGATTTTGCCAATCTCGATCAGCCTGAACGCAATCGCGGCGCTGCCTGGTTGATGATCGGCGCGCCTGATCTGCCGTTGGCAAACCCCGTTACTGCTGCCGCGGATTCGTCAGCGATCACCTCCGCAATTGATTCCAGCGCTGCTGCAATTGATGCAGCTCGGGCAGAAGATCCTGCGGAAGCGCAGGGCAAAATTTTATTGTGGGTTATGATCGCCGTGATCGTGCTCGGCGTGCTGTTGCTGGCTGTGCTCAGCGTCATGAGCGGCGCCAAATCCCGCGATTTTGCCAGCCAGTCGCAGCTTACCTCGCGACCGGAGTCTGAAACAAAGACGGGCCGTGAGCAAGGCCGTACCGCAAGTTTTGTGACAACCACTTCTTCACGTGCGCCGAAAGTCTCGGAGAGGGAGAACGGGGGAAGACATGCGACGGCAAGCGCTGGAGACGACGCTGCTACGCTTCCCATCGCGGCGAATCGTTTGGCATTTCTTTATAAAGAAGCGCAACCCGAGGCCGGCGGCGATGGCCAGGAGGCCTCCGGCATGGATGCCATGGTTACGAAGCTGCGGGAAATGACCGCGGCAACGCAACAAGCGCTGGCGGCGCAGCACGAAATGTTGGAACGTCTCGCGCAAAACGTAAAACCGGAAAACGGCAATACGCGCCTGCACCACAGCGTCTCAGAAAAAACTGGCGAAACGCATGGCGCTGCGGGCGGTGAAATCCCCTGGAGCATGACCGCTTCTACGCGGCGCTGGGATTTGGCGACTGAAACGAAAACCAGCGATGCCAGCTTCGAGGAAATCGTCGAAGCCATCGACGGTGTGGTCGCTGCAAGCGCAACCAAGCCATTGCTCGCGCCCCCCAGTGTCACAGCAGTCAAAATCGATGCACTGCGCCGCCTGGCAGAACGGTTGCAAAAAATCACCGCTGCGTGCCAGGAAGCCGGTGCGCCAACGCAGGCCGCCGCCGCGGAAAATCTGCGCCGCAAGGCCGCTGAACTTGCACTCAATTACGAAGCGTGGGTCAGCAGCCATGCGCTCAAGCTGTCGCTTCATCTTCCTCTTCCCGGC
>SZPB01000099.1 GCA_030263535.1 Cytophagia bacterium CHB2 | reverse complement strand
CATGCGCTGCGTCACCGAGACTTCTTCGGTCGGGCGATCAAACAGATTCACCACTGGCGTACAGTTCAGCAGGATATTTTCCGTGCCCGGAAAACGCTCACGCGCGAGTTTGCGATCAAAGACGATTTTCACCTCAAAGGGGTGGCCATTACGTGAGGCTTTGAATTGCTGCAAACCTTCAATATCAACGAAAAAAAAGCGCTGAGGAAACGCGAAATATTCCTGCAACAAGCGATAGCCCGTAAAAATCTGACGGGCATACGGTAGAAGTGACAACTCTTCTTCAGTTTCCCACGATAACTCCGGGATGCCTATGCGGAAGCTGTCGATCTTTTGAAATGCGGCTTGCGGGTTAGCAAGTTCGCGCACGGCCAATGTTTTCGCATATTTCGTGAGATAGAGCAAAAGATTGTATTTCAGCGAATCAGCGCCGTGCAAATACAGGCGCAAGCGCTGTAAATCAAGCGCGTCATAGGTTACATTGCGGTCGAGCTGAAACTGCAGAATCAGCGCGGAGGCCGCTTCCGGCGCTTCTTCCACGCGCACCTCGCGCAAACGCATGGGCCGGACCACGAGTATCTGCGTGGTGCGAAAGATAAATTCCGCGGGTTCTTCTTTTTCGATGTCACGCGACAATTCTTGCGTGCCGGCAGGCGTTTTGTATTTGATTCTGGCTTTGCCCGGCGGCGTTTGAATCTCGCTGCCGCGCGCAATGATCACCGGTTTGGTAACGACGCCTAAACGGGGCTTGGCTTCCAAAATGGCGCATGAGGGGAACGGCCGCAAGAAATGTGGGAACAGTTGTTCCAACAAACCGCCGGTAATTTCTGGCAGTTCGTCGTCTAGACGTTCATGAATTCGGCCGGCGAGAAAGGCAAAGCCTTCGAACAACCGTTCGACAAACGGGTCTTTCCGTTGGCGCTCGGTGAGCTTGAGCTTGCTACCCAGGTCCACATGTTTCTTTGCAAACTCTTCGCCGGCTGTCTGCAAATAATTGTATTCCCGCTCGAAATAGCGCTGAATGCGGTCCTCAGGCTCGTGGCTCATGCTTGGTGTCTCGTTCGAATAAGACTTTGGCCCAACCGGTGGTGGAAAATTCGGTAAGCAGGATTTCGCGTTGATTGGCTTCTTTGATGGTCGCCAAAATGCGCAAGGAGATGCGCATGCTGTTGGGATCGAAAAATTCTTTTTGCACTTTAACTTCGCTGATGCGCGGCTCGTATTTCAAGATCGTCTCTCGCACCAGCGTGCGCACGGGGTCCAGCGAGCAGCCGGCATCTTGATAGACCTGCAAAATATCCGGAATGCCGAAATCAGGCAGGTGCATCACAGAGCCGCGCCGCGTTTGCAGCAACATCGTCAGATTTTCTGCGATGCTCAACCGGAGCTTCTCATCCTCCGGCATATCTTCCAATGCATGCCCGCCCTGCAATGGATCATCTCCCCGCAACATAAAACCGCCCACGAGCAAATCATACAGACTGAGATTTTCCATGTGTGTTGCGCCATTTGCCTTGCACTTTACACCTTACACGTTACACAGCGTGCAAGGCGTAAAGTGTAAAGCGTCAAGCTATGTAAGTTTCTCCCGGCACATATTACGCCGAGAGCCCGGAAACTTCGGTGTATTCGACGCCGCCTTCGATATATTGCCAGGAAAATGATTTTGCCAGAAAGCGCACTGTTTCCAAATGGCCGATGTTTTCGTTTTGTTCGTATTTCGTGATCGGCATGTGATTGCGCACGGAAATGATTTTGGCGTCTTCGAGGATATAGCGAAAATACTCCTCCTCATCGCCGCCATCCTTCGCAATGCGATAAAGGCTGATCTGCACTTTCTTGCAATTGCGGCCTTTGCACACGATCTCGTAAAGCTGGGGAGTCAGCTTGTCGATTTCCTTGGTCACGCTGAAAGCGTCGATGCGCCGGGTGCCTTGCAGCTTGTTGTCTTCGCGATCGAACGGCATGTACACTTCATGCTCATATTCGAAAACCAAGCTGCTCTTATTCCCGCGCGGGCCCTCCAATTGTGTGTTTTCATGATTCCACACCGAGAGTTCACCTTTGACTGCCATAACGGCCTCCTTGAGATAATTGGTTTTATAAAACTTAAAAGACTTGCGGAAGGTTGGATGTATTGCGTTTAAGCTGCAACGTGAGAGGCTTTACGCCGGGCGATTTATCGGTGATTTTTCCTTTTCTTAACAATTGTTACATTGCCCGTGCAACAGTGATGCCGTCTTGGAGGCGGCAGGCAAATTTTGCAACGCTTGATTTTGCGTGAGATAGAAGCTCGATTCTGGAATGAATCAGCACAATTTCGTCAATAGTGTCTCCAAAGGATACACTGTGCCAGACATGTTACATATGCAACGCTGCGTTACGTTCAAAATTTAACTCTCTTGCAGCACGCATTACACCTTGCCGCCAATTTCTCAGAGAGGCCACTTGAATAGTCCTAACTTAAAGAAAGCTGACCGGTCGGTTGACGATAATTTATTCAAAAAATCAAACGGCTAGAGCATTCACTGGAACATACCGACCGGTCAGTAGCAGACTTTTCAGATACGCTCTGAAGCCGGCTCTTCCAGCCATTTCGGCAATATCACTTTCCCTCCTCGCCGGAATGATATGCCACCAACCTCAGGTTGATGTCCATACCAGTGATTGCCACGTGCGGCCGGAACTCTGCCGTCACCTGGAAAAAACCCGGTTTTTCTGGCAATTCCGCCACTTCCAGCGAATAGGAACGCAGCGGCCGTTCCGCAATGACTTTTTCCTGCGGATTCGGAAAATCCGCCACCAGCGTATCCAGCCAGGTTTTCAAAGTCTTTTCAATGTCACCGGCGCCGGCATTCTTGCCCACAAAACGCAGTTGCCGATATTTGAGATAATGCGCGATGCGCGTCACCAACATGGTATATTGCAAGCGCGCACCAACGGCGCGATTGGCGGTGCCTTCGGGATCCTTCTTGTCCACCCACGCACGTTGCGCCGAGGGCACTTCAAAAAAGCAGGCATAATCCGTGCGATCCCAATGCGCCAGCGGAATGAAGCCAAGCTCGCAGAGTTCCGCATCTTTCGCCTGCCCGACTGAGGCCTCCACCGGTACCTTGACTTTTTTCTGGCCGCCGATTTCATACGTCGGCGTCGGGAGATTTTCCACGCGGCCGCCGGAATCGACGCCCACGATCTTTACGCTCCATCCCCATCTCTCAAAACTGCGCACCATGTTGCTGGCCAGCGCGAACGAGGCGCTGCACCATAAACTATGATCCTGACCGTCGCGAAACACGCCCTCAGTGTAATTGAAATTCTTCGTGGGATCGTTTTCCGGGCCATACGGCAGGCGGCCCAGAAAGCTGGGCAGGCAAAGCCCGACATATTTCGAGCGATCATCATCACGGAACGAGCGCCACTTGGTATACTCCGGATCACCGCTTATTTTTTCGACCAAATTGCGATCATTCATCACACTGCCCATGTCTTTCTGGCCGAAAAAGTTTGCACTCGCATTCGCAATGAACGGCAGTTGCGCGGTTTCACCCAAAATCGACAAATGCTGCAACAGGCCGATATCCTGCGCGCCTTTATCGAATTTATAGTCAGCGATGATTGCGGTATAGGGATGGCCGCCGACCAAATCGTAGGCGTTCCAGTAAATGTGATGATATAAAGCCGATTCCTTTTCGTAGCCGTCGCCGCGTGAAGCGTTTTCCAAATCATCATACAACTCCTGCTTCGGCGCGTCGAGAATCTCGAATTTGACCGGTTTACTGAATTCGGTTTGCTGCACTAAAAAGTGCAACCCCCGCCAGGTGGATTCCAGCGCCTGAAAATCTTCGTTGTGGAGGATTTCATCCATCTGGGCGCTGATCACTTTGTCGATGCTTTCAATGTAGGAATCAACCAACGCGCTGTTGATGCGCTCCACGGCATATTTATCGCCAATCTGCTTGATGAATTCTTCCACAGCGTTTTTCTGATCCTCGGTGTCCAACATCCCCACCAGCTTGTCAACTGTGCTGGTCGCCACCTCAGTGGCCTGGGTTGTTTTGGGGTCGTTCATATTTGCTGCTCCGGTTATGATGTCAATAGATTTTTGCGAAGGGATATTGAGTTTTCTTGTCGCCTTACACTTTACACCTTTCACCTAAAACGTGTAACGTTTAAAGTGTAAGGTGTAAGACAAACTATGATTTCGCTTCCAGCTTCGACATCAGGTTGCCCACGCTGTCGCCGCCTTCTTTCAAAACGCCTTCCAGCGCTTTGCGCACATCGGGATTCATCACCATATATTTTAGTTTTTTGAGACGCTCACGCGCCTCCATCAACTCCTGCAGCGGCTCTACTTTCTTGCAAATCTCGTCCGGATGAAAATCCTTCATATCTTTGACATCAATGTTGACGAAAACTTTGGCGTCTTTTTCACCGGAGATGTGGTTCGGCACATTCAGCGTCAACTTCGGATTGATATTTTCCAATACGGCCTTGAAATCGCCTTTGCTTTTGATCTCGTACACAGTGCGGTCTTTCAGCTCGCCTTGTGCGCCGGGCTCCTTTTTGCTAAAATCCCCGACAATCATCATGCGATAATCCAGCTCGACATTCTCTTTGGCGTCACTGCTCGGCAGGATCGATACTTTGACGCGCTGGGCGATTTTTGGGGTGGGTAATTTTGCCATGATCTATTCTCCTTGGGTTAAGGGGGTGGAGTAAAATAACGCTTTTACTCCATGCTCTTTCAGTGTTGAGAGACATCGATTTGTCACTTTGGTTTATTCCATTCCACCCCCCTAAGATTGGCGATTGGCGAGATCGAGCGCCCGTAAAACATCGTGCTTGCTGATCTTCGCAAATAACTCGGTTTGCTGTTGCTGCAAAACGGGCTTTTGCGCCTCGTGATTTTCGGACTGTAACAACTTGAGATTCGTCAAGTAGGTTGATTGCCAGACCGCAACACACAACGCCGGCTCCCACTCGGCAAGTTGATATTCCTCGATCCTTTTGATCAAATCGAGCAGCATGGCCTTGGCCAGCTCCGGCTTCTTGGCGGCATAGCAAAAATTAGCGAGATTCAGGCTGCGCAGGAACCGGCCTTTGCGCCGCTCTTCGCTCGCCATACTCTTCTGCATAGACTCCACGTTCTTCTCGAAATTCTCCGGCAACTCGGCGCAAGCCGCTGCATAGGCCTTGCTGATCGGCTCATAATCTTCGCCCATGATCGGCGGCAAAATCTTGTCCGCTGCTCTGCCCACGCCGATTATGCCTTTCACCTCGTCTTCCAGCCATTTGAGCGTTTCCGTATCGGCAAAAGGCGTGGCAGATTTTCCTTTGAAAACCAATTTCGGCAGGTCGGGCAGCCGGTGCATCAGGCGTGCAAGCTGAAATTTGATTTCCTGCGCCGCCTTTTTGGTTTTCTCGCCCTTTTGTTCCAAGGCCAGCACGACATAACGCTGGCCGTCAAGCCAATATCGAAAGCCTTCCTCCGAATCCGTGATAAATTTAATCTCAATGTCGGGGATGAGCTTGTCCCATTCACTGTTTTGGAACCAGGTCCGCAGCGCCTCTCGCTTCGCCGCATTCGGCCCTTCGAAGGCAACGGCTTGCTTGAGGCCGTCTTTTTCTTTGATCTCCGGCATGCCGAGCGCGCCCCAGCGCAATTGCCGCGAAAGGCCGTAGATCGAAACCTCTTCGCAGACTTTGCGGATTTTCTGCCCGTCTTTTTCCTCTTCGAAGAAATACAGCAACGCCTGCACAATGCTGCGCAATGCACCGTCCCTTGAAGCAATAATACTGCTGGCGCCGGCAGAGGCCACACTGCCTGAGCTTGATTTCATCATGGAGGCCGCTGCAGTTGCTGCAAACGATGCACTCACTGGAGATGCGCTGACCGGCGGAGGCGTTGCCGGGTTAAGCAATTCCTTTGCAGCTTCAGCATGCGTCTCGATCATTGGCGCAATATCTTTCAGCGAGGGGCGATTCTTTTCTTCAAATTGCCGCTCAAACTCGCCGGCCAGCTCTTCCAAAATTCGCTGAAGCACAAGAACCGTTTCGGCGTTTGCCTTTGCGAGGTTCTCGTTTTTCAGCATCGCGCCAACTTTTTTTAGATTCAAAAAATTGAAGGCCTTGCCGCGCACAGCCGTGTCGCTCGGATAAAGCGCGCCAGAGAATTGCTGCAAAGCTTTCAAGAGCAGCAGTAGGCCGTTCTTGAGTCCGGCAATACCCTCTTTGCGATACCAGGCAAAGGCCAACCAGCAGATGATTTCCGCGTCTTTCGTTTTTTTCTTCAGCAAATCCGTAGCCAAATCGATGCAAACCTCATATTTGGGTTTGGTTTGTTTGATCTCCCGCTGGAGTTTCAAATAGTCTTCGTCGTTCGTGTGTGCCAGCGCTTTACCGGCGGGGGCAGCCGCCGAGATTGGTTTCAGCAACGCCTTCACCGCGTCGGGAATTTCAAGCTCGGGTTGTGGAAGGTTGATTGTCGGTTGCGCTTCTGCCTTGGCAGAGCCGCCGGTTGCTTGATCCTGGTTGCTGGTTGCTGGTTGTTCATTACTGTTGGCTTGTTGGTTTGGTGATTGACCACTACCGGCTGCCGGCTGATGACTACTATCCGGTGTTATTGCACCGGCGATTTTTACGTGATCTTCGATGATCTGGTTCAACACGCTCAGGTCGGGCCCATTCTGTGGAAATTGTTGCCGGCAAAGCGTGACAAGCTTGTGCAAAGCCGTCTGCGCCGCAATCACCTCCGGCGCGTTTTCGCTTGAAATGTTTTCTTTTAAAAGAAACTTTGTGATCTTGTCATTGCTCAAGAATTTCACGTCTTTGCTGCGCACTGCAGAATTCGCGGGGTGGAGCTTATCTCCAAAGCGCTCGAACAAACCCGCCATCAGCAACAGCCCGTTTTTTAAGCCGGAAAGTTTTTCCGTGCGATACCACGCCAGCGCGAGCAACGCCGCCACGCGCGTATTCTTGCTGTGCTTTTGCAATACTTCTGTTGCCCACGCAATGCAATCGGCATACTTCGGCGAAGGCTTGCTGATTTCACCCTCCAGCTTGACGTAGGCCTCCACCGTGTCGAGGCTTTCCACGCCTGTGGGCGCAGATCGGGAAATCGGCTCGAGCAATGCGGCAATACTCGCGGGGATTTGTGCGTTGTTAGATTGACTCATGCGTTTTTCATAAAACTAAAGTCGCCATTAGGCAAATATCGTTAAAACTCATTGAAAGCTGACGCCTACGATCAGGAAAATGATGAAAAGTAAGGCATAAATAGGCAGTGCAATGATCAAGCTGGCGACGATATAATGGCCTAAAACGGCAAATGCGCGTTTTAAGAACCTGTCGCTTAACAAATCCGTAGACGGCAGCACCACGTTTGCGCTCGTTTTTCTCTCCAATTCACTGACGCGAGCCTGCAAAGATTGCAGTTGGCTATTTGCGCTGGTTAGTGCTTCTGTCAATTCAACTTCCGACATAGAGCCTCCCAAATTTTGAGATGAAAATTCCTTATTCAACACTCAATGCCATCACTCTGAACGCCTTTCTTCACAACCGCTGCAAAAATTCTTTCAGCGTCAACGCCGGGCGTTGCAGCAAGCCGCGATAAAGTGAGGGCAGCACTTGTTCGGCAAGAATGATTTTATCCCTGCCTTCTTCATCCAGCTCGCAAATGCCGTCGCTGGCAATTTCCGGACGAAGAAGCTGCACGAAACTCTTCGCCGAAGGCGGCCGGAAAAAGAGAAACAGGAATGCCTTTTTTCCCGGTTCTGGCAGATTCCAAAAATAAATCGGCGTGAAGCTGGAGCTTCTCGCCAACTCCAGGCTCATCTGAATCCAAAAGCTCACACCGTAAGCCGCCGACTCCGCATCCGCGCTGAGGGGAAAACGCAAACCCAGCTTCAGTTCATCGAGGCCAGCTTGACGAAAAGGCAGCAGAATCTCACAAAGATTTTTGCATAACAAGTATTTTCTTAAGTCGTTAAAATCATCAAAAAGGCTTTGCCAATAGTTTGCACACGCTGTAGCGCCCAAGTACTTGTTGTAAAGCTCAACCTCACGCTCGGAGTCCTGAGTTCCCGGAAAACTCAGATTGGAAACCATGCCGATGAGATTATTTGTATTCAGTTCAGTGCGCGCATTTTGCATCAGTTGCCGGGCGCTTGACAAGCGCGACGCCAGGATTACCGGCGTGTATGCTGCTAGATTTTCATTATAATATGATCGATCAATCAACCAAGACACCCAAAAGGGATATCGCCGATCGCTTTTATCGTGACTTGGTTGCAGCAGCCCCGCAAGAAAATGTTCCGTATTTGTCGGGCAAAACAAAAAATGCTGAATCGGCGCCGCATCGTAGTTGGCTTCCCAGCTCTGACGAAGCTGGGCTTTGGCAGCCAGCATGCCTTGCTGCAGCCATTGATCGAACGCGAGCATTTCGCGGCTGCCGGCGTTGTGCCGCACAAAATCACCGAAGCCGGGCAGCTTGCCAAAACAACTCGCCGAAAAGCCTGAGGATGCCATTTCCTGTGCCTGCTTTGATGCTGGTTGTTCGTTGCTGGTTGCTGGTTCCTGGCGGCTTGTTGCTGGTGGCTTATTGCTGGAATTCAATGTCAGACACCAGCAACAAGCAACAAGCTTAAAACAACTGTTGCGGGCAACGAAAATCAAAAAAGCCGGACGTGAAGGGATTGCCTTTACCGCGGCTCGTGATGATACACTCGATTTGGTACTCTTTGTTTCGATCCGTTCCTTTCACTCTAAACGAACATCTGCCGCTGCTGCCGGGCCTCCATCTCTCCAACATCTTGAACCATCCCCACTGCCCATCTACAGATTCCCTGGCCAACAACACATCGGGCAGAAAGCCCTTGGTATTCCAAAGCTCGAGTTTTGCGCCGCTGCCTGCCGCTCCCGGCCATTCAAATTTGGTTTTATCGGAGGGCGGCCTTTGTTTGACTTTGTAAATGATCTCCTGGCCTCCAACGCTCAAACGCGCTTCATCGATTTCGTTGTGTTGGGTCGGGCGCAAGATCTGTACATCGAATTCAATGCGAAGGTTGCCACCTGCTACCAGCGCATCTCGGATCGCCTTCGCGTCCCGAAAGGCTTTTTGTGCCTCAGCGGATAACCCCAAGCCATAACCGCCGGCCCAATCCAACGGTTGCCCCAAATTACCCGATCGAAAAAACGGCTGCAATTCATTGTTGGCAAACTTCCAAAGCTCGCCCTCCGCACCAAAAAAAGCCGCCATCTCACCAAAATTGGCATCTGGCCCGCTTTTTTTGAAAGGAAACGTATTTTCCAATGTACTGGCATATTTGTCATACACCAAATTCCGCCACTGTGAATTCAAGTAACCGGCTGCTGCGCCACGCACGGCCTCCCAAGCGAGTCTCACCGGAGCTTCGCAAAGCGTGACCAGCGCTTTCTGAAAATTAATGTCTTGCTGGCCGGGCGACCGCCGGATTTCTGTCAGCGCGCCGGGCAATTCGCCGCCGCCGGCAACGACTTGCGCCGCGAAGTTTTTGGCCGCGCCACCGCTCGCCTCCCGCGACAATTCATCCAACTTGATGCCCGCCTCCGAGAACTTGCTCAGAATTTTGGCCAACTGGTTTTCGGAGCCGCTCATGAAGGCAAACAATTGAATGAAACTTTGATCAACCGGATGACTCGAAATGTTCAGCCCGACCCGTTGGCCAGCTTTCTCCAACATGTTTTTCATCCCCGGATCAAAATTGACTTCGTCGCTGGTTTTATCCAACAATCTCTTAAGCGGCGAGATGCCCGGATCACCCAATGTTTTCAGGCATTCGGAGGCAGCCTGTAAATTCGAAAATTTTTCATATGTCACCCCGTGCAAGAACTCCCACCATTTTTTGCGATACTCGAGAAAATAATACTCTTCCAACCGGGCTTTGAGCAAGACCGGGTTGCGCACTTCCTCGGATAAATTCCGTTTGACTTCACCAAATACCCAATCTTCCTGGCTGGGGTCGCGGCTCACACTTTCGATCGTTTCCTCAACAAATTTTTTGTAGCCATTTTGGGTGAACAAATTTGGCACTGCCGGCCCTTCATTAAAAATACCGGTATGCTCGCCGCCCAATGCCGTGGCAATCGTAAATGATCCCGGCAAACGGCTGAAACCTTTGCGCCGGATGTCGTTGTTGTAAACTTCGCGCGGCGTAATCAGAACATTCAGGGCATTGCGCGCTTCCTTGATGATGCGAGCATCGTTCTTGAACGCCGGCATGCCCTCTTTGCCAAGATTCCCCACAAAAAACTGCATGTGAGCGCCCAACAAACCCTGCCAGTCTTGCAAACTACTATTCGCCAGCGAGTCTGCAAAAGAAGCGCCGACTCCGGCCTGCTGAGTCGAGCCGCCGAGCTTTTCAGCTAAAATCGCCATCAGCTCAGTTTTCAAAAATTCGTGTTCGCTTTCATCCAAGCGCTTGATTTCGTCGCCCATCAGCAAATATGCTTTAAGATAGTTGATGCCCTGCTCGCTTGAAATGCGGCTGCCCGGGCGGTAATCATCGAGCCGCGTCTGCAATTCATTGTAAAGATGAAGGCTCACGAAATCTTTTATCTTGCTGAAATAAAGCCGGCGCGCTGCCTCCAACACGGTGCCGCTGCGCGACATGCCCAAACTGAAGAAAAGCGCATCCTTGTCATATTCGTCAATGCGTTTGCGCAATTGTTCCAGAATGGTGAAGTTTCTTTTCCAATCGCCGCGCGGGTCAAGCAGCCGCGCCTCCTTCGTGCCGGTTAGGAGATTGTGCATACGCGCCTGGCTGTCATCGTAAGCACGATACACCCCAAAGCCAAAAAGCAACAATGCCAGCATCGACGCGGCCGCGATGGCCAAGCGCGCCACACGTTTTGTTTGCGCGGCGCGCGAGGTTTGCTCGATCAAAAAATGTTGATCAGGAATGATGACGTCGGTGAACAGATCTTTGATAAAATAAGGCCGAATTTCGACGTTGAAGTGTTCCGGCGGCAGCGGCGGCAGGCCGAATTTGCGCGAAATCGTTTCGATGGCACGATCAATCGGCAAACCCTCCTGCGTGCCGCTCGTGAGGAAAAAGCCGCGAAACAATGGGTTTTCCTCATAAGGATTGGCCTGAAATAACTTGCCGGTAAACGCCACCATTTTTTCCTTGATAACAGCAAGCTGCAGCGGGAACATGAAAACTTTACGGCGCTGCTCGCGTTTGAGCGGGTTGCTCAAGCGCGCCATGCGCGTGTCGGTAAGCGTGTCGATCAAGAGTTGAAATTCTTTCTCGAATTCCGCCCGCAGGTCGGGGGATTTCATTTGTTCGGGCGTAAACGCGCAGCCCCAAATTTGTTCGCGTTCGCTGCGGTTGAGCGCCTCAAAATATTCCACAAAGCCGTCAAGCAAGTCGCACTTGGTAAAAACGAGATAAACCGGAAAACGAATGCCGAGACGCTGAATCAACTCGTCAATGCGTTTGCGCATGGTTTGCGCGTGCCACTCCAGCTCGTCCGGCGTGGCGTTGAGCAAATCCGCGATACTCATGCCGACAATCACGCCGTTGATGGGCTTGCGCCGGCGGTGTTTTTTGAGCGTGTCGAGAAAGGCATGCCATTCTTCACGATCTTCATCTTCGGTGACGAAGCGCCCGGCAGTATCGAGCAAGATCGCGGAGTTAGAGAAAAACCAATCGCAATTGCGCGTGCCGCCCACGCCGCGAAATTCCTTATCCGCGCCAAACGGAAATTCCAAGCCGGAGTTTTTGACAGCCGTGGTTTTGCCGGCAGCCGGCGGGCCGATCATCATGTACCAGGGCAGGGCATAAAGCGCAGCCTTGCCGCTGCGGCCGCGGCCGATTTTGGATTTCTTGAGCGACTCAATTGCCGCGGCCAGTTCCTTCTGAAATTGCTCGATTTCAGCGCGCTTTTCCGGCCGCACGCCGCGCATTTGCGCCTCGGCCTGCGCCTGCAACGATTGCTCCAGCATGCCGGCGCTGCGGATTTCCTGCATGCGTTCGTACATGATAAGCAAAAGCCAGAGAAACACAACAATGATGGTGCCGAGCACGCGCACGGCTAGCGACCAATCGAGCAAAAATTTTGCGCCAGCGATCCAAATCATCAAAATTAGCAAAATGAATCCCAGGGCGACTATCAGCCGCCGGCGACGCAAAATCTTGGTGAACCAACTCATAACTTTGCCTTACTGAATCTTGCGATAACGATTCACTATGATAACAAGTCCGTCCGGCCCTCCTTCGTCTCTCACGAGGGAACCCTCAATTTCATAAATACGCATGCCGCCTTTAAGCCCGCCTTGTAATCTTACAAACTTCTCACAGTCAGTTAGAGTACGAAAGGCGTGATGCTCTGATCCAACAGATGGGTTCAAGTTATCAAAACGATATCCCTTTGTCATAATTCACCCCCTCACTTTTCAATTAACTGCCGCGCCACGCTACCGGCTTCATTCGAGATCATCACGGACATGATGACGTAAAAAATCAATCCAGCTGCCGCGGCGGCCACGCCGATTACCCAGGTTGGCACCGTTTCTTTGGCAACCTGCCGAATTTGATCGCGCGGCTTACCGTGTGGCGAGAGCGGCTCCACCGATTTGCCCGTGATGCGGCGCAAATCATGATACACATCTTCGATGATGGGCTGCACTTTTTCCGGATTGAATTGATAGCGGCCGCGGAACCCGAGCGCAAGGCATAGGTAGAACACCTCGACCGCATCGGCGTTTTGCCTTGTGCTTTGCCGCAGTTCTTGCAGGCGGTTGAAAAACTCATCGCCGGCGTCGAAGCGGTTGAAATATTCCATTTGCAACGGATAAGCAAACCACGATTCTTTGCCGCTCCATTCCGAGCCTAAAATGGTTTCATCCAGGAACGCCACCAGCGCAAAGGTCAGTTTTTCACGAATAAAATTTTGTTCATAGCCCGCGCTTTTGGCCTCACTTTCGAAGCGGCCAAGCAATTCTTTAATGCGCTGTCGCAACGTGGCCGCCTCGCCGAATTCTTTCGAGCCGCGCAATTGCAGAACCAACATCAAGCATTCGGCGCACAAATCAGGCAGGCGCTGTTTTTGGTTATGATCGGATTTGGTTGGCATGGCTTGTTGCTCGTTGCTGGTTCCTTGTTGCTGGTTATTCGTCTTCGTTATTTGTTCTTTGTTCTGCGGGATCTTGCGGAGGCAGGTAATTTGCAATTACTGTCTGGCGAAAACTGTTGATCTTTCGCCCCAAAACATCATAGCATGTGATCAACTCTTGATAAAGCGATTGATCCTGAAAAGAGCCGGTATCATAAATCATCTCGAGATGGTCACGAGTTTCGTCGCAAGAGGCCAGCGCATACGTCAAAAACTTGATATATTCGTTCTTGTATCGGCTCCGACCAAAACCTTCGACGATATTGCTTGAGATGGATTTCGATGATCGTCGTATTTGACTCCCTTCCTCATACATTTCAAACGTCGGCAATTTTTCTAATGTCATCTTGTGAATTACGACCACTAGTTCCCGCGCCATTTGCCAAATTTCCAAATCGCGATAGCTCTGTATTTTTTTACCTGTCATAAATTTCCTACCCAAGGAATTCGAGTTTTATTCCCATACTTTTGTCAATAAACGACCGATCAGTAAAGAGTAACCAGCAACGAGCAACCAGAACCCAGCAACCAGCCTCACTCCGGTCTCAATGCAATCAATTCCAGCTTCAGCTTCATAAATTCAGCCGGTACGAGAATGCCGATACTGCGGCTGCGGCTGATGGCTTCCCAGAAGTCGCCGGTTTTTTCCAGATGAAAATGGTGCACGCCGGTTCCGCCGGGCAGCCCGGCCGGCGGCCGCGGCGTGTAGGCGACTTTGAGGCCGTTAATCGCGGCCATGGCGAGCGCATGAATGGTCTCGCGCGGCGCAATTTTGAGTTTGCGCGGAAATTCGTCGATCAATTTGCGCTCATCGGTATCGCCGCTTGCGATCAGATAAAACTGCGCCGTTTGCAAAAGTTGCTCACTGATCCCGGAGCCATACCACAAATTTTCGCCGCTCTTTTCCAATTTGACGCTTTCATAATTGACCGAAGGCACGATTTTATCAAGCTGCTCGCGAATTTGGAAAACCAGCGTGTTGAAACAATTCGCGAGATGATTGTGATCGTAGCGCGCAAAATCCGAAGGCCGGATATCAAAACCGGTGGGATACGTCATGATTTGGCCGGCCAGCGACAGCAATTGCAAATAGAGTTCTTCCGGCGAGCATTTTGCCATTTGATAATGATGGCTGAGTATCGGAATCGCGCCATTGAGAATATTCGACAGCCAAAGGCTCGTGAAAGCGTTCGCATTGTATTCCGCGCTGCCGAAGGGCAATTGCGACCGCTGCTCGGCGGCGCGACTCACCAAATCGCCCAGCAACTCGCGTGTGAGCGTCATCAAATTTTCCGAAGCGCCAATCGCAAGGCATGGCGGAATATAGTTTTCACCGGCGACGAAACCTTTGGGCGTGCGTTTGACTTCCGCCACTTTAAGCCAACTGTATTCATCGAGCGGCTCGCCCGCAACTTTTAATTGAAAATTGGCAGCCGCAACGCCGATGGCTTTGGCATTGGCTTTCATGGCGTCATCCGCCAGTTCGATATTCTCCAGCGCGAAGCGGGTATCGGGTTGGTTTTGCGCCGCTTCGATTTGAAAATTATGGCCGCCGGGCCGCTCCGCGTGAATGGCGAGAAAAACCTCGAGCTTCTCGGCGGTGGCCGGAAAAAGCTCGGCCAAACTGCGCGGTTTGGGCAGGCGATCTTCGCCCGGCATGTCAAACGCCAAGCCGTCAGGCGTGACGCCTTTGGCGCTCAACAGACTGAACTGGCCGTTGGCCAAATCCTCTTTGTTAATCTGCAAATCGGCAAAGCCCCAATCATAGCGCAGGCGCGTACGCAGCCGGAAATTCAGCGCGGCCAGGTGAAAGCGGTCGGCCTGCTGAAAATGATGGGGATCGAGCGTCATGCCCTCGAACCAAACGACGCGGTTTTGGCGTGTCATTCTAATTTCCTAAATAGAAATTTGAGTATTTTTTAACCACTCAACAATAGCCAACCCAAGTTCATAATTCAGCGCGGCGACATATGGGCAATTACATTCGCCGTTATTTATACAATTCTCCGCTGTACCCAAAACGTCAAAATCTGAACCGTCCAACTGAAAAATATGGCAGTTTGCTCGATACGCAATGTGACCTCCGGGTAACCAATCCCATAGTGGTTGAATATCGCCTGTAAAGGAAGCATCGGCTTGAAATACCGCATCGTATTTTCCCAAAGCTAATGCGGCTAAGATGGGATTTCCACCAAATGTATAAAGTCCTTGAAATGGCGAACCATTAACTAAATGCATTGCTAAAACTCTGTACTGATTGGGCCGTCGAGCCACCGTACATACATGGGCCTCGTCTAACAATGCTACGCTATAATCACTCGTAACCTGCAAAGGCGTTGATTTGCCACATTCAAATGCCTTTCCTGAATCCTCATCTGCAAAAAAAATCCTGCCATTGGCGTCCATTACGACGCTAGCTCTTAACTTATAACTACTCACGACGTCTTGATCTTTCCTAAAAAAAGACAAGGCGGTGCCATACAAGTTCCTTCCACGAAGCCAGTGTTGAGTTCCATCAAGACTATCTAGGCAACAGACGATTTTCGGTTGAAACGAAGGATCTTTCATGCTTGGTAAATCCTCCCCAGTAAGCATGATTTCACAATTATGCCTTTCGCCCCATGCTTTGATTAATCTGCGAGCGATCCTATTACATAGTATATCAATGACTTTAACAACGTCTCCGGGCCTGCTCTCGGATTTGGAAATAGTCTTACCAACTTCTTCATCGTCCACATTTTGTTGAAGCTCTTTTGACACTTCTCGGCAAATTTGTATTCCTAAATTCACTAATTCTGCGTCTGTGGTTGAATCGTTTAATTGTTGCGGTTCATGCAATATGATCGACACATTATCTAATGGCTTTTGTTTTTGAAGATCGGACCCATCAAGCTTGTTTTTGAGAGATTGTATTATCGTAACCAGCCTTTCGATATGCGGTTCTAAAGAATGCGTAAAAGCGTCAAGCCACTGCGTTGCGCTGAGAAAAAACCGCATTGATTTGGTCGGCTCATGATTTTCTATCCTGAACGGAATAATAATTTTGTCGTTTCTTGTAGCTTGCTCCACCTCTCTTAATACTTGTTTTGAAGTATCTGCTGTTGATGAAAAAATCAATAATAGCAATCTGCAATTTGCAATAGCATTAATTATAGACTCTCCCCATTCCGTTCCGGGTAGTATATCCCGTGTTGCCATCCAACAACTGATACCCCGGCTCTCTAATTGAACACAAACGATCTCTGCGATCCTTTTATCATCAGTCGAATAAGAAATAAAAACATCATATGCCATTGTTCGTCATCCCACCACAAAGTTTGAGATATCTGAGTGACTTCTTTAGTCACTTTGGCTTGACAAAAATCACTTCCCCGCCTCCATCCGCTCATCATATCCTTTTTTAAATGCCGCCCCGAAAATCTTTTCCTCCAAATAACTCTGATCTTCCTGCAAAAGGCGGCGTGATTCGTGGCGATAGGCTTGCAAAAGCTTCCATTCGAAAATGAGCGGGAAGAGCTGCCAGGGAATCTTGAGCAGACCGAGATTGAGGGTTTTTGCCGCAAACTCTTTTTTGATAGCCTCGGCATCAAGATTCACCAGCAACCGGCGCGTGCCTTCGCGCACGGCAACGCGATAGCCATTAAACACCGCCACCTGATGTGTGATGTCGGCTCGCAAAATCATTTGAAAATCAGTCAGGCGTTTGGCAAAATCTTCATCGGAAATATCCGGACGCAACAGCCGTTTTTTAATGGCCTCGGCCGAGGAGAAAAAAGAAGACTGACTCACGGTCTCTTTGAAAACTTCACCGCGAAAAAATGGCGGCTGCTTGATGAAGTCCACCGCCAGTTCGAGCAGCATTTCGAACACCCGCTGCGTGCGCGCATTCATCGGTTCAGCCGAAATTACCGGGATAGCAGCCGGCGGCATGGCGCTGACAGTTTTTTGCAAAGCGTTGAGACGATCGTACTCCGCCCGCAAAGCTTGATGACTGGCCTGCAAATTTTCTAGTGCGGCTTGCGCCTGTCGCAACTTCTCCGCCGTTTCCGCCAGTTGCGTTGCCAGCCCGCCATTGTTCTGCTCTGGAGAAAATTGCAGCGCTTGTTTGAAAACCTCGCCGAGATCACTGTCTGCCAACTCGCGCAAGGGTGTGGCCAGCGCTTGCCGCAGCCATTCGTGCCGCTGGCTTTCCTCGGCTGTGAGGAATTTCTTGCCCATGTGCATCAAGGCTGTGTTCAATTCCTGAACTTCCGGCAAGAAGGGATTCAACGTCGCCGGCGGCGCGGCGGCGGGTTCCGTGAGTAAAACAAAACACTGCAGACGGTATTCGCCAATTTTGATGAAATCGCCGTTTTTGAGAGGATAGGGCCGGTGCGCTTCGAGCTTTTCGTCGTTGAGAAATGTGGCGTTTCTGCTGCCAAGATCGATGAGTTGATACCCTTCGCCTTTGCGTTCAATTTGGGCGTGCTGGCGGGAAACGAGTCGGGTGTGAGGATCGGGCAAATGCAGGTCGCACGTGTTTTCACGTCCGATCGTGATGCAGTCTTTATAAAACGGGTATTCTTGCCCGCTCCCGGATTGGCTCTCCTGGCTGAGCTTGAGTTTCACCGGCATGGTTTGTAAGCTCCCTTCCGTCAGCGCCGGAAATGATACTGCCTCTAATTATGGCAAGAGACCCCAAAGAGTAAGGCCTTTTCACATAAAATTTTATGGTCAGAATGCCAAATTTTTCAGGAGCGCCATGCGAGCGAACACATGCTTCATGAGAATGATTCGCATGGTTTAAGCATAGATGAAAATATCCTGCGTCCGGCATAATGTCAAGGGAAAACTAAGGATTGCCATTTAAATAACTTAGTCATTTTCTTTAAGCCGTTAATCAACGCAAATGGTCGCTAATGCTTTTTAATTCGCGATGATTCGCGTCTATTCGCGGTTGGAGATTGGGAAAGTTATTTAATCGTCGATCCTAATCACTGATAACCAGGCGAAAACCGATCAACAAGTCGGCGCGATTGCCGCTGCGCGGGCCCCGGCTCGTGCTGCGTGAATCGTAAGGATCGCTGCGACTGCAGCCGCCGCGCAACACGCGTTGGCTGCCTTGCGCCGGGCCTTGCGGATTTTTTTTCGCGCTCTTGCTGTAGTACTTTCTGTCATAAAAATCAAGGCACCATTCGCTGGCATTTCCGCTCATATCAAACAGGCCAAGATCATTTGGTTTCTTTTGCCCCACCGGTTGCGTGCGATTGTCGCTATTGGAATTAATCCAGGCGTATTCAATCAAATCGCCCGGACTATCTGCGCCCGACCAACCAATCTTTTTGCCGCGACTGCGAGCAGCATATTCCCATTCTGCCTCCGTCGGCAGTCGAATTTCTTTGCCGGTGCGCTGCGAAAGCCATTGGCAAAACGCCATGGCATCATTCCATGACACATTGATCACTGGCCGGCGCTCCCGGCCCCAACCATTATCACCGGGTTTGTGACGGCCGGTGGCTTCGCAAAAAGCATCGTATTGCGCGAATGTGACTTCGTGCTGGCTTATACGAAAACCATTTACCTCGACTCGATGCGCCGGGCGTTCGTCTTCCTGTCCGAGAT